>JARRRH010000529.1:0-5978 GCA_037380925.1 Deltaproteobacteria bacterium
GAAATAGGAGGCAGGCTCGACGAATTCCACGCCAAGTGACTCGAGCCAGTGGATGGTGTCGCCTGACTTGTTCAGGAAGGCCCTCACCAGCCGTGCATCGCTGCGCCAGTGACCTGAGTAAAATCGAAGGGCTTGTCGAAGGGAATGCGGAGGGGGCAGAACTCCCCCGGAGGTAAGTCACAGAAAAGACCAGCCCGGAGCCTCGGAACGCAAGAAAAGGCTTCCTCCCTGCGCCTCATGATTCAAAACATGCCGGCTCTTGTAGACACCGGATCGGTAGAACCTATCCGGGTCCTCCACCAGAAGTGGAGGGCTTAGCGACAACTAATTCTCTCCAAACTCCGGCCGCATCCAGACGGCCGTGATCGCGAAAGACCCCGTTCCTCCTATTTTTCATTATTGGACCCACTCCTTACTTATACCATTCCCGTCTTAGTAGCCCCGGTTCCTATGACTTTTTGCCGGGATCGTTCAGTTCGAAGAGGTCACCCGCCTGGTAAGGCATTGTGAACCTCACCTCGAGATCATTCTCGTCAAAATAGGATTCGCAAACAGGAGGGAAGACTTCCCTTTCAAAAAGGCTTCCGTGTTTTATGAAAAAGCTGGTAAGCGATAATGCACAGGCAGCAGCGATCCTAACGTCACGCTCGGTGATCGGCCGCGGCACCCCGTCTCGGTCACGAAGCTGCACCCAAGGGTATGCCTTGGCATCCGCGACAGGCCACCCGTTCTCAGCCACCTCCCGCCGCATTGAGGCAGGCACATCAGCGCCTTTCTCAAAGTTGAGTGAGAGGGTGCTTGTGCCCAGATCGACCGGCCCCTCAGGGGGCAGCCCTTTCTCCCCGATGCTCACAAACCTCTCGAAACCTTCAAGAGATGGGAAGATGACGAAGCCGAGACTCTCGCCGAGGCTGCCGATAATCGACAGGCAAGCTCCTTTCACTTCAAAATCCGGGATGTCAAGGCGGAAAACCTCGGTGTCAGAAACCGCCTTCCAAGGAGCGATCTTGTAGAGCATTCCGGCACTGCGGAAAAGCTTCCCGACGGCTTCCGGAGAAACCCGGCCGTCTTCGAAATAGCTTGGTTTCTTCTGTCCCGGCATGCTCTCGGCCAGGAACCGAAGAAGTTTATCAAGCTCCGGTGTAGGCCCCACCACCACTTCGATGCTCCCTGCCGCATCGCCCAGTTCGGCGGCGAGTTGCGCGTCGCAAACCCGAATCCGAGCCGGTTTCCGGGCCGGGCCGATCATAGGTGCATTCATCGCCTCCAGCAGGCTCTTGCCAAGGGAATAATGAGGCTCAGCAGGATCAAGCGCCCGACTGAACACCACAAAATTTTCCGGCAACTCCAGCCATAGGATAATTTCAGGCCTGTATGGCACATCCTCAGCAATATAGAAGGGTGAAATGAGCCGGCCGCCGACCCACTCGCGCACAGGAACCTTCAGCCGATTACGGCTCGCCCGCTTGGTCGATTTTTTCCGTCTTTTCTTGCTCATGGCGAAATCCTCAAAAGCCGCTTTTTTGAGTCGGAGGGTAAGCAACTCTGCTGTATGTGTCAACACGATTTCACTGAGGGAAATGTCGCTCTTCCTCCTAAGCCCATTTCTAAAACGCTAGCCTATTTGATATATTTGGTCCGCTTCGACCTCGGCCTCAGCATCATGAGTCAATAAGTCATGAACATTGCTCTGCCATTTACTTTCTCGCCGGTGTGCCCATGCCTTCACATGCCGCCTCATTTCACAGCATCCCGCTCCACGCTTCACGCAGTTCCTCCAATTATTCATACAAAGGGAAGCGGCGATCGATCGCAGCCGCCACCTCTTGCGGTCGAGTCATCATAGGGACATGTCCCACCCCCTCGAAAATCACCAATTCAGCATCGGGAATACCATACGCTAGATGCTTGCCTACATTCGTTGGTACAATCACATCCTTGCTGCCGTGAATCACGAGTGTCGGAACCGTTATCTCCTTCAGCGCAACGCTGAACTCCCGCTCGTAGGCACTCTCAAGCAGACGAGCCGCTGCCTCCGGGTCGGCCCGAAGAAGGATGTCCCGCCCCCAGCGACGGATGTGCTCGCTATCAGGCTCGGGCACACAGGCATCCACGAAAGCCTTGACCGTTGCCGGATAGTCTGCTCGGCAACCGTCTACGAGTGGTTTAGCTGTCTCCACGGTTATGGACGGCGTAGCGCCTATGAGTACAAGACCTTCGAACCGATTGGGTTCGCGCAAGGCAGCCATAAGAGCAATGAAGCCGCCTGCTGATTCTCCTCCCAATACACAGCGCTCGACCTCAAAAGCGTCCATAACGGCAAACAGGTCATCGACAAGCGCCTCGGGTGTTATGGTTTCCGGCGGTACCGGGCTTTCGCCTGCACCCCGATGATCGTAGCCCACACATCGCCAAGATCCGCTCATGAGTTCGAAAAGCTGCTGCCATACCTCCCAATTGCCGGCCCATCCGCCGTGGGTGAGAAAGGTTCGCCGGCCCTTTCCGAAAGAGACGGTATTGAGCAGGTTTTTGTTCACCTCGATAAACATTCTCCTCCCTCCTTTCTTTGTTCCATGTCTTTTTTACTCTGAGGGAAATCGAAGGGCAACGACTTCACCGATAATCCCAAATCACTGGTGACCAAAATAATTTTGAAATGAGCTTTTTAGTTGCATAAGTGCTTGTTTTTACACAGGGGGTGATTTTACTTGCGATACATTGGGGGCACCTTTCTGTAGAGTCTTTGCCCGCTCCCCCTCGTTTTTGAAAAGAGACCCCCATGCCCCTGCTACATCGCGAATCGTTTTTGGACAGAAATGATCCCAAATATAAATAAAAAAGGGCCCATAACGCAAACAAGTACGAATAAAAATAGGGACCATCGACTCATCAGAAAAAGACGGCCCCAAAGGGTTTTCTGAGTGACCGGCGGGAGCGTTCGAATCGAAGAAAACCCTTTGGGGCCGTCTTCCAGAAACCACGGATGAAGGAGTTTTTGAAAAGATGCGTACTTATTTGCCGGATGAAGCTTAAAAAATACCACACTCAAAACCTCAAAATACAGGTTCCACCCTATTTTGTTCTTTGGCTTTTCGATTAGCCTTGGAAGTGTATGATTCTCGAGAATCTTTTGCAGGCCGAAAAAGGAGATGGGCATGAGAGTCGCGGCAAGGAAGATCATTATTATCGCTGGGAAACACTCTGTTCGCGGAGGGGCGAAGCATTATGCAACAGAGGGGGAGGATGTTCTTCCGCCAAAACAAGGGGCGATCGCGCCGGGGAGTGCCATGCCATGAAAAGAAGTGATGAAAAGCCTTTCATGGGAAAGGCGACGAAAGCAATTCATGTGGGGACGTCAGGGGATTTCACTCTCGGAGCCGTGTCCGTCCCTATTTTTCAAAGCGCCATTTTTCCCTTCCCCAGTGCGGAAGTAGGAGCAGAATACTTTTCAGGAGAGAGGGCCGGTTACATCTATACCCGCTTGGGCAATCCCACTGTAAATGCCCTGGAAGAGAGCGTTGCTGCCCTGGAAAACGGCGAGGCCGGCATCGCCACTGCCTCAGGCATGGCGGCGATCAACACGGTTTTCCTGGCGCTCCTTGAACAGGACGCCCACGTCGTGTGCACCGCTTCGTTGTACAGTGCCACCAGCAGGGTCTTGGAGACGGCTTTCTCGCGGTTCGGGGTCAAATCCTCTTTTGTAGATACGTCGGATCTGGATAATATCAAAAAGGCAATGGGGCCAAAAACCCGGATGATCTATATTGAAACGCCGGCCAACCCAACAATGATGATGAGCGATATCCAGGGAGCGGCTGAGATCGCCCGAGGGAACGGTTCCTTTCTGGCAGTGGACAACACATTCGCCAGCCCTTATGTGCAGCGCCCCCTGGACCATGGAGCCGACATTGTCCTGCACAGCCTGACCAAATTTATCAACGGACACAGCGACGTGCTGGGGGGTATGATCGTATGCAAGACCAAAGAGCTGAGACAAAAGATCAGAGCTATGCGCACTTTGCTCGGGGGCGTCATGGATCCCCACCAGGCGTGGCTGATCCTTCGGGGTCTTCGGACCCTGCCTTTGCGAATGGAGAAAAGCCAGGAAATCGCTCTCATGCTGGCGCGATTTCTGAAAACCCACCCCAACGTGACCTGGGTCCGCTACCCGGGATTTCCCGAACACGGACAACAGGAGATTGCTCAAAAGCAGATGGAAGGTTTCGGCTCCATGATTGCTTTTGGGGTTAGAAGGGGTCTTGAGGTTGTGAGGATTTTGAAGACTTGCGGAATGATCTGGAACAGGCTCTGAGCCGCATTTCCTGACTCAAGGCGCCCGTTGCAGACTGCCCCCAAAAAGAAGGGCTTCGGGTTACCCCCTTCCGCCCGCCGTTCTCAAACGGAAATACGATGCCCGAGATCAAAGATTCGGAAACCGTCCCATACTCTGCTCAGCAGATGTTCGAGCTGGTTGCGGATGTAGATCGCTACAAAGAGTTCCTGCCATGGTGCAGAAATTCGCGCGTTTTACATCGCGAAAAGGACGATGTCGTGGTCGCTGAAATCCAGGTAGGATACGGGCCCATATACACCACCTTCGCTACCCGAAACACGCATCGGGTCAATCGAGCAATAGAGATGGACCTGGTGGAAGGGCCCTTTAATTTTCTGGAAGGAAGCTGGCACTTTGAGCCGATGCCGGGTGACGGTTCCCGTTTAAGCCTTGACCTGCGATTCGAGTTCGCCCACCCTCACCTCGAGGCGGCGTTCAACAAGGTTTTTGAGAGCGCCATGGAAACCCTGGTGCAAGCTTTTAAGGACAGAAGCACGGAACTCTATGGACCGGGCAGCCCCAGCCAGGGTTTATCCGAAAAGGACTGAGCTGACAGCGCCAACTGTAAAGTGGGAATAATGAATCGTTTCGCGGTCCGGTGAATGTCCCCGCTTCCGGGGTTGGATGTGGATAAGAAAACCCAAATTTACTTGGGGCGCTGAGCTCGCGCAGTGGTTTCATAAAATAAAACAAGAGGGAGAGGATATGACCAGTTCCAAAAAGAACCCAAATTCAGGTGTTCCTTACCGTTCCCTCGGCCGCACGGGAGAGAGGGTAAACATGTCGACCAGGAACTGAGCATTCGGATCGTTCGCAGCGCTGTCGATGAAGGGATCAACTTCATGGACAACTCCTGGGATTACAACGACGGTACAAGCGAGATTCGCATGGGAAAAGCCTTGCGAGACGGTTATCGAGACAAGGTTTTCCTCATGAGCAAGATCGACGGCCGATCAAGAAAAGAGGCCTCACGACAACTCGAAGAGTCTCTCCGCCGTCTCCAAACCGACTGCATCGACCTTGTGCAGCACCACGAAATCATCCGGTTCGAAGACCCGCATCGCATCTTCGATGACGACGGCGCCAACTCCGCACTCGTTGAGGCAAAGAAAGCAGGCAAACTCAGATACATTGGCTTCACAGGACACAAAGATCCGAGGATTCACCTGCACATGCTGGAAGTTGCGGCAGAAAAAGGGTTTACCTTCGACACGGTGCAGATGCCTCTAAATGTCATGGATGCACATTACCGCAGTTTTGAAAAACTGGTTCTCCCGGAATTGGTCAAGCAAAATATCGGTGTGCTCGCCATGAAGTGCATGGCCAACGGCATCATTCTGAAATCCAAAACCGTAGCGCCTGTGGACTGTCTGCATTATGCGCTTAATCTTCCGACATCGGTCGTCATTACGGGAATCGACAGCATGGAGGTCCTGGAGCAAGCGCTGAGAGCGGTGCGAACGTTCGAGCCCATGCCCGACGCCCGGGTGAAGGCTCTGCTTGCGAAAACAGCGAAGGCTGCCATGCGAGGGGAATTCGAGCCCTTCAAGATTTCCTCTATATTCGACAGCACCGCCATGAACCCGCAGTGGCTGGGAGAAGAACCTGAACGCTTGCAGCAGCTCATGCCCCGACAATAAAAAGG
>JARRRH010000530.1:0-2713 GCA_037380925.1 Deltaproteobacteria bacterium
CGAGTATCCGGCCCATTCTGACCGCGACGCCCTTCTTGACCAAGTCCGGGCATATGGGCTTGGTGCAATTGGGCTGCTGAAAAATGGCCTCAGCCACATCTTTTCCCACCTTCCTCTTGTCTATGTCAAAAGCGGCAACTACTTCAATATCGCCGGGCTTGTACCCTCCCAGGTCCCAGTGCATGAATCCGACGCCATTTCTGTCGTTTTCATTTTTGTAATACTCAATCCCCTGAATGAGTGCGCTTGCACAGTTTCCAACTCCGGCAATGGCGATCCTGATTTTCTCCATCGATGTATACCCCTCAGCAGCAAGGTCGCTTCTTTTATTGGAGTATGCATAGTATATTCCGGCTGAATTTGTCAATTTATTAAGGCCTTGGCCCTGGTTCATCCGGCAAATGAGTACGAACGACAAGAAGGACGATCGAGTCATCAGGAGAAGACGGCCCCAAAGGGTTTTCTGAGTGACTGGCGGGAGGTCTTCGTCATTTCAAGGCGTTACGGAATGGGGGACCCCCTGGCCCGGTCCTCACCTATGGGAATCGGGCTTATTTTCAAGGATCGATAAGGCCCGTTGTTGCACTTAGGAAATCGATGCCTATGCTTGAGGACCGGGAACAGCGGAGGGGGGAGGCTAGCCCGCCTTGATTTTTGGCGGGCTTCACCCGTCCGTAACTCCTTGAAATGACCAGACCGGGAGCCTTGGAATCGAAGAAAGCCCTTTGGGGTCGTCTTCCGCAAACCACGAACCAAAGAGTTTTTGAAAAGGTGCGTACTCATTTGCCGGATGAACCTTGGCCCTTCGGTTCATAATTCGATCTGTGTTGGAATCTGCGACAGCGAGTGTAGCAAAAATCATCACATCCCAATGTATGGATAATACAAGGAAAAAGGCGGCATAAGAGGATAGAGAAAAAAGATTGGTGGCGCATATTCCAGCAGACTTTTTTCACATCCCTCCAGGCGTTTTTTCTGTCGCTGTTGGTGGAAACACAAAATATCACTAAATATCAGATGGTTATTGGGCGATCATCCACGGTGTAACGAGGGTGGCATCGCCTTTGCTATTCTAGAAGGGCAAAAGAAACGAAAAAATATCGACTAAGGAGTGAGACCCATGGCAGAGGATACCAAAGCGAAAAGAAGGGGACAGGTCGGCTACGGATCTTCGTATCGGCGAGGAACCGAAAAAGATTTGGGTGACAGAAAAGAGATCGGATCTGTATTGGGGGGCCAGGTCTGGATGGTCAAGCCCGACAAAGGGGCTGAGGCTGCCAATCCCTGTCTCTGGATGCAGGCCGGTGTGGTGAACTTCAAAAACTGCAACAACTTCTACGACTGTACGACCTGCAAGTACGACCAGGGCATGAAAAAGCAGGTGGAGAAAGGGAAGCAGATCAGCTGGCAAAACGCCATGAGGACGAAGCCGAGCCTGGAAAGGCTTTGCCGGCACAGCCTCACAAGGCGCATCGAGAAGCGCGCTTGCGCTTACGATTATGAATGCTCCAAATGCGAGTTTGATCAGTTCTTCGAGGACGTCTGGACCGCCAAAACAAAGACCTGGCCCAGTGAGATTGAGAGCATTAGAGGATTTTCAGTGCCTATGGGTTACTACTTTCACAACGGCCACACGTGGGCCCGGATCGAGAGCGGAGGTTTCATCCGCGTGGGCATGGATGACTTTGCACTGAAGCTGCTGGGAAAAGCGGACGGTTTTGACCTCCCTCTTATGGGGTACGAATTGAGCCAGGACAAAGCAGGCTGGGGAATAAAGCGAGAGCAAAATCTTGCCGACCTTTTATCCCCCATAGACGGGGTCATCATGGAGGTCAATTCGGCGGTAAGGAAAAAGCCTGATCTTGCCAATGAGGATCCTTACGGCGACGGCTGGCTTTTTATGGTCCGTCCCCCGGACATCAAAGGGACTTTGAAAAAACTCATGGTGGATTCAGGGACTCTGGACTGGATGAACGGTGAAGTGGACACTTTGGAAGGGATGATCGAGACGGCGGCAGGTCCTTTGGCTGCTGACGGCGGTTTGATCAGAGAGGATATTTTCGGAAATCTTCCTGATTTGGGATGGGATAATCTGACCAAGACGTTCCTCAAAACGGGATAAGTACGATGAAATCAATTCGATTGGAAAACAGGATGTCAAAGGCAAGCAGCCCCTGCATCTGGATGCAAACCGGCATTGTTCGGCGAAAAAATTGCGACATCGATTACGCCTGCAAGGAATGTCGATTCGAGAGGGCCATGCGACGCATTGCCAGGAAACACCATTCAAGGACAAAATCAGGCGTGCCGGGCCGGAGAAAGACCGGTGGAATCACAGCCTGGGAAGAAAAAATGAAAGCTTTGCCGGCGTCAAAGCGTCCGTGTATCCATCACCTCAAACAACGTATCGATTTCAAGGCCTGTACGAACGATTATCGGTGCGACAGTTGCGAGTTTGATCAGTATTTCTTTGACGAGTACAGGGTTCACACCGTGGTGAAGCCCGTCGACATCCTTGAGGTGGAAGGCTTCAAGGTACCCCAAGGGTACTACCTTCACCCAGGCCACGCCTGGGTCAGAGTAGAAGAAGGAGGCTTAGTGCGAGTGGGGCTGGATGAGTTCGCCCTTCGCGTCCTCGGACCCCCTGATCGGGTTGAAGCCCCTCTCATGGGCAAGGCGGTAAAGCAAGGTCGAGGCGATATCCTCCTTTTTC
>JARRRH010000531.1:0-2707 GCA_037380925.1 Deltaproteobacteria bacterium
CAATGTCATAAACCCGCCAGTCCCCAGCTTTTTCCCGGAGCTTGTAGTTGACCGGGATCTCTGTTCCCTTGGACGTCAAAACCTTCACTTCGACCAAGGCATATTCTCCTTCAATGACTTCGTTCACATACTCGACCTGCTCCCCTGAATAGTCCTCCACCCTGTCCAAGTAAGTTCTCTCCAGCAGGTCGCCGAAGAGAATGACAAATTCCTTTTTCTGCTTATCATTCAGCTTGCGCCAGTGGCGTGCAAGGGCTCGCCGCGACAGCTCCTCCCAGTCAAATCGCTCATCTACCGCTCCACGAATCAGCGCTCTCCTTTCCTTTTCCTTGTCAGCGCCTTTAAGATCAGGATCAGCCACAATGGAGAGAATCTTCTCTGTGGTTTCCTTGACCTTTTCCGTTGGAACCCCTGCGCAGACCGGCGTCGCGATCGCAAAAATCAGGGAGAAGAAAAGAAGCTTCGGGTAAAGCCTTATCGGATCCATGGATGCCTCCTTACCAAACGCCCCATTTCACATAAGCCCGGAAAGAAAAAGTTTCAGCTCGGGTTTCCTTCTAGCGCCTCAATCCACTTTCCCGAACACATATTTGGAGATCACCTGCTCAAAATCTATCGGGGGCTGCGTTTCCCGAATTCTCCCGCCCGGCGGGATGATCTTTTCAGATGCACCCGGTGTAATCTCAATAAACTTCTCGCCAATGAGCCCTTTGGTCTTTATCGAGGCAATGGCGTCTTCCTGGATCTTGACGTCTTTAGCGAGATTGATTACGACCCGAGCTTGGTAATCATCCAAGGTGATGCTCTCAACGCGACCTACATCCACACCGGCTATGGCAACGGAGGACCCGCTTTTCAGCCCCCCGCTGTTTGAAAAGAGAGCGTACACGTCATATCCTTTGCTCCCTAGGATCTCCATTCTCCCAAGCTTGACGGAAAGGTAACCGAGGCAAAGAATGCCCGCGATAATGAATAGACCCACCGTTAGCTCAATGTCGAACCGTTTCATGCCACCCCTCTTTCTTCTTTGCGATTCAACAGGCCTGGAACCCAGACCCTAAAGCGTTTGTGCCACGCAGCCATCGGGTCGGCTGCTTCTCTGTTGCCTATCCCTCTCTCTGCGGTGCAGGTGCAAACCCTTTTGCCTGGGACTTGCTTTCCCTATCTCCGGTCAGAAACTCACGCACAACGGGGTCTTCTGAAGCCATGATCTCTTCAGGGGTTCCCTGAAATTGGACGAGCCCCTCGTGAAGCATGGCTACCTTATTTACGATCTCGAATATCTTGGGAATTTCATGGGTCACGATGATTCCCGTGAAACCCATACGCCGGTGACAGGAATCGATAAGGTTCAATATGGTTTGCCCTGTGAGGGGATCCAGCCCGGTTGTGGGCTCATCAAAGAGCATGATCTCCGGCTCCTGAACCAGAGCCCTGGCAAGAGATGCGCGCTTGATCATGCCGCCGCTGATCTGGGAAGGGTATTTTCCCTCCGACCCAATGAGCCCGACCTGCTCGAGTTCGGATTGCACCTTTTCACGGATTTTTTTCTCCCCCAAATGCGTTTTTTCTCTCAGAGGAAAGGCAATGTTGTCGAAAACAGTCATGGAGTCGAAGAGTGCACCACTTTGGAAGAGAAAACCGAGCCGGCTGCGCAAACGGGAAAGCCCCTTGCCTTTGAGTCGACTCACATCACTGCCGTCGACAAGGACCCGCCCTCGGTCGGCCTTCATCAATCCGGCTACATGCTTCAAGAGCACACTTTTTCCATAACCGCTTCTCCCGATTAAGGCCAGAATCTCTCCATTGCCCACTGAAAAGGAAGCTCCTCTGAGGACATGAGTTCCATCGAATGCTTTGTATAGTTCTTCGACCCGAATCATGACACTAAAAAAACAAATGGGTTGACGTAAGAAAATAGTCCCAAACAAGAATCAGCACGGATGAAAGCACAACAGCCTGGGTGGTGGCTTTACTCACCCCCTCTGCTCCGAACCCGGTGTAGTATCCCGTATAGTAACCTTTGAAGCAACAGACCCACGCTATGAGGAGGCCGAAGTTCAGTGACTTGAAAATACCTTCAAACACATCCCCCATCTCCACGTAGCTGATCATCTCCCCGAAGTAGATTCCTGAACTGACACCAAGAAGTTTCACACCGATGAGGTATCCGCCGAATATACCGATTACATCGAAAATCGCGGTCAGCAACGGTACTGAGATGACGGCCGCCCAGAGATTGGGGGCCACAAGATAACGATAGGGGTTCAGCCCCATAAGTTCCAGGGCATCTATCTGCTCGCTAATCCGCATGATCCCAATTTCTGCAGTGACAGAGGAACCGGCCCTTCCTGTGACCATCAAGGCGGAGATGACAGGGCCCATTTCTTTGATCAGGGCCAATCCAACCATTGGGCCCAGAAAGGCCTCAGAACCGAAGCGGCTGAGCGTGTTGTAGCCCTGGTAGCCCAGAACCATGCCGGTAAACCCGCCCGTGAGGAAGATCACTGAAATGGACTGAAATCCGATGAACTGAATTTTCTTGACCACAAGGGAGAACTTGATGGGAGGGGTTAGCGAACAGCCAATGGCTTTGATCAGAAAGATTCCCATTCGTCCCATTCTGAGGATAATTCTGATCGCTGCGGCTCCCAGTGTCCTGACAAGGTCCATTTTTTCCCGATTCCACCGCCCTTGCAAACCCCAA
>JARRRH010000532.1:0-2706 GCA_037380925.1 Deltaproteobacteria bacterium
TCTCCCATTTCCTGACACAAAGGAAGTTCGGTGAGTGCACAGACAAAATGCAATGGCTTGTTCACCTGCTGATCATGACGGGCTACAGCACGGTTTTCATGTTGGTGGTGATTTTCCTTGCAGGCGGTATCCACGTAATCGGTCTTTCCTGGGACAAGATCATGTTCCAGCGGGATGTCATTTATCCCTTATTTCATCCCGTCCGTCTGCTGGGATATTATGCCACAGCGGCTCTCCTTTACGGCACCACCTATGCACTTATAGGGCGCATCAAAAAGAGCAAGACGCCCTACAAGAACTCCCACGGTACAGACTGGATGTTTCTTATTCTCTTGGAGCTGACGACGCTAACGGGAATTTTCGTTCATTTCACGCGGCTCCTGGATTGGCCCATGACGACCTATGTCATATATGCGGTGCATTTGATGATTGCTGTGCCCATGCTGATCCTGGAAGTTCCCTTTGCCAAGTGGGCTCATTTGGCTTTTCGACCTGTGGTGGCTTTTGCAACAGCTGTGAAGGAAGAATACGCGAAGCAGGAGGTTCCGGTCGAAGCTCAGGCCGCGGTCCAAGCTGAAGCGGCTTAGATTCGGTTTTCGGTATGTGAACCAAACCTTCGGGGCGAGCCTGATCGGTTTGGTTCTTTTTTCTGATGAAATGGCTCTGCGATTTCGTATATTAAGCCTTACGCCTAGTGCCTTATGCCTTTGAGACAAAGGAGAATCCGATGAATCAGGAGGAGAGACCGACGTGCCCCCACTGTGGGGCAAACCTTAAAAAATGGAGGACCCCACCGGACTCGACCTGGGGCACGGCGTTTCAATGGGTTTGTTTCAACGATGAATGCCCCTACTTTGTGCGCGGATGGGACTGGATGTGGAAGCAGCAGAGCGTGAAGGCTTCTTACCGATATCGACTCAATCCGGAAACAGGGGCATCCGGGCCCTTACCGGCATGGTCCACGGAAGCACACAAAGACCGAATTATCGAGGACTGATCATTCAACGTCTTAGAGGTTAGGCAACCCATTGGAGCCACATAGTTTATTGTGACATCCTGCTCACGAAAGCGATAGGGAATGAAGATAGGAAGAAACGATCCATGCCCTTGCGGAAGCGGAAAGAAATTCAAGAAGTGCCATATGGGCAAAGAGGAGGAATTGAACCTCTTTGGGATTGGGGAAACCTCCATTGACCAAGCGGGAGCTCGAATCACCGCCCTTCCTGCTGTGCGTCACGGGCGCTGCCAGGAAATCATGGATGGGCTGGATATTAAGGCTCTCACAGGCAGCGACATGGGCATCAAGTTCGTGGATTTAGAAAGCTATGGGGGTTTGGATCTTTTTGGAAACAGACAGATGATTGCAGGCCGAGATCGAGAAGGGGGGATTTTCGTCAATATTCACAAGACCGTCAGGGCGGACCCCGACCACGTCTACGTCGCCGTATCGAAAAATATTGACGACTCCTCACTGATTCACCAATTGGCCCATGTTCTGGATTACTTGGGTGGTTCTCGGCTGATGCCCGGGACCTTGGAACCACTGGCCTTTGAACTGGACATTCCAGTCGAGCACCTGGAACACACGGAGCAATTTGGCTACTGGCTGTCTTATCTTGCTGAAAAATTCCATGTCACACCGGATGCTGACGATACGATCATCATGTATTTGTATGACAAGGGACTGCTTCTGAACGGGGCAGAAATCCAAGGGAAGAACGGTTTTATACTGAAATCCAAATCAGACCGTATCCTGAGATTCCTCAAAAAACACCGAGAGGAAGTGGACTCCCTCATTCGGACTCGCCCAGGGTACATTGGCCCGGCAGCCGGAAAAAAACCTTAACCTTTCAGGGAACAGCCATCCCCGGCGAAACCCCCTCGCTTTTTATGGAGAGTGTTCTCTCTCCAAAAAGACTGAATTTCAGCCAATCAAAAGCAAAGGCCATCAAAGCGACATCGTCAGAGCCCAATCTCTTTTGCTGTTCCGGATCCACCTGGAAAAGGGCGAAGAACTTGCTTTCAAATAAGAATTGTCGGTACTTGTCTAGGTTGTAGGAGGCCATGAAAAACATTTGGATTTTCCTCTGGATGTCTTTTTCCGGTCCAAGGCTCTTGGGGGAAGTGATAACCTCCAGCCATCCGTCATTCATGATATTGTAGTGATGGACGCCTTGGTCGGCCAACCATTCTTCCACAGTCCACAAACGGTCTTCACCAAAGCCAAGGCAGTGTTCTTCATGAACCATGAAAAATTTCTCCTTGGCTCCCCTCTTGGAATCGACCTTCAGGGCTGCCCTTCCTAAGGGATAGATTCGACACGCGGAGGGGCGATCCTCATAAACGGTGCACCCTTCGGCAGTCACGAAAGGGCACTTTTTCTCTGGGTCCGGCTGCATCTTCAGAGTGACCATGGGAAAGCGGGGGTGTTTGTCAAGCCGGGTCTCTGCGTGGTTATCCAGGAACTGATCCGAAGAAAGGCCCAAGCGGTTCTTCAGGCGCACGATATCATAGGGCGTGAGGGTTAAATTAAGACCGGCGCAGCACTGGGTGAAGCAGCGCACCCCTCTGTGACAGCGGAAACGGAATGTGTTTCCCTCAAGAGGTGTGAAAACGTCAGAGTTTTTTTGTGAGTTCATCGCTGAAAATAACCTTTGCGGTCCCGCTCGCTTTCTTCAAGAGCATCTCCATTACCTTCGGAGGAGC
>JARRRH010000532.1:2778-5047 GCA_037380925.1 Deltaproteobacteria bacterium
GGGGTTTCCAGGAGCAAACCCTCAAAGATCAAACCAGAGCATGCTTCTGAGGAACCTTTTTTGGGAGATGCTCTTTCAGAAAGCGGCCGGGACCGCTCTTATATGAAAGTCCGCTGCCTTAAGCCTTACGCCTCCACGCTTACCCCTTTTGCCTTAAGCCTTTCGCTTTGGGTCTTATGGTAAAGAGTTTCTGCCCAAAAAGCCCGAATTTTATCCAGTCGATCCCGAACTTGAGTAGTTCCACATCATCTCCTTTGATTCTTTCAATCCTTGCCGGGTCCACCTCGAATCGGTCGAGAAACGTGCTCTTGAACACAAAGTCTCTGAATTTATCCAGATTGTACAAGGCCATGAAAACCATCTTGTGGATTTCCGGGTTGTCGATGTCTAGATACTGGGCCTGAAGGGGAGCGGTGAGCGAAGAGAGGAGCGTATTCATCTCGTCATACGGGACGACTCCCTGTTCTACGAGCCACTCGCCGATTCGCCATTCCTCTTCTTCTTCCAGCCCCAGGCACCGTGAGGCATCGGTGATCAAACGGAAGGTGCCGTCGTCATTCATATCCAGGGGATACATTCTACAGGCCCAGGGCCGGTGATCATAAAGGACACAACCCTCGTGGGACACAAAAGGGCAGCGTTTGTCGTCCTCATTCATTTTGAGAACCACGAGAGGTATTAGGCGATTCTTTTTGGTCATGATGATGGCGTGTTTGTCCAGGAATTCATCGGAGGATAGGCCGAGAGCCGTCTTGAGCCGGATCACATCATAGGGGGTCAGCACAATGGTAATATCCTGGCAGCATTGGGTAAAACAGGCCACACCAGGGCTGCATCTGAACCGAAAGCGGTGCTCCGGGTCCATTCTCGTTGTTTTTGCGTTGTCAGTATTCGACACAGGCATGATTCCATCCTTTCTTGTCGCACTTCTTAACGGGATACTATTTCCTTGACGGATGAAGTGACTTGTTATTTATAGAGATCTTGTATATCAGACTCCCCTTTAGGTCAAGGCATGAGCGCAGGGATTTCGTGGTTGGATTCAAGCCGGAATGCGGCCCAGGGATGAGAAGAGGAGGTGCTGTCGGAATGAAGGAACGAACCCTGTCCATTATTAAGCCGGACGGTGTGCAAAGGCGTCTCGTAGGCCGGGTTGTTCAGCGGCTGGAAGACGCAGGCCTGGACATCGTGGCCATGAAAATGATTAGAATGACCAAGGAGGAGGCTAAAGGGTTCTACATTGTTCACCAGGGGAAACCGTTCTACGAGAGCGTCACGGATTTTATGTCGTCGGGTCCTGCCGTGGTCATGGTCTTGGAAGGCGAAGGGGCTATCGCGAAGTATCGAAAACTCATGGGAGCCACGAACTACAAAGAAGCCGAGGCAGGCACCATCCGAAGCGAGTTTGCCACGGGCATAGAAAGGAATGTTGTGCACGGCTCCGATTCGGTGGAGACAGCCACCTTTGAAATCGGCTACTTTTTTAGTGAACTGGAAATGGTGGGGCACTAATTCAGACAGGCTGTCCACGCGTTGAAACGGTCAAATGTCAAAAGCTCCGAATCTGCGAGAGTAATGCACCCAAGTCCGCATGTGTTTTGGTCCATTACTCCAGCAGATTCCGGCATCAGCGAGGGCATTCAAAGCCCTACGGGACAGCCCAAAGGCAGATCTCCGGGGTCAGGATTCTTTATTTGCTTGCTTCCGTTTCTAGTTTCTCTTCAGGCTTATCTGTCCTCAGTTCTTTGATTTCTTCCTTGAGGCTCTGAACTTCTTGTTTGAGATCGTCTTTTTCAGTGTCAAAGCTTTCCGAGGCCCTTTTGTCTCTGATTTCTTCAATACCGAGATAGGTCGCTAGAGCGCCACCCAGCAGGAGCAGGATCGGCACGCCCGCCATCAAGGCTTTTAAGAAATATCCCCACCAGACGATAATTCCGATGATCCCAAGGATTAATGCCACCAAACCGCCAACCAAAGCCATCATAACGCTACCTCCTTAAAATCATAGGCTAAAAATCTGCACCTGCATACACTAAAAGAACCAAAAGTGGATTGAATAAGAAAAATTGCCATAAGAATTAAATGATTCAAGAGCAAAAGTCAAACAAAATGCTTCGTAAATTTTGGTTGCATTTTTTTCTATTAGGTCTAATATTAAAGGTTACGAATTATCAGCGACGGTAATTTGATAAGAATCACGGAAATTTGGAGAAAACAAGCGAAAAAAAGAGAAATATGGCTGCCGCGGTGCTGAAGCTTCCACTGTGTG
>JARRRH010000533.1:0-4481 GCA_037380925.1 Deltaproteobacteria bacterium
CTATTGGATTGGTAACGGTTGTTGATCCAGCAATTGGAGCGCCTAGATACAGAACTACTACAGTCGATAGCATTTTTATGACAATACAAAACCATAATATCAGTGCTCGCGGCGGACTTTGGATTATTTCCGCAAGGACTGAACACACAACCTAGGATTGTGTTGTACGCAGGTCTCGCTGCGCTCCACCCTTGCTTGTAATTCGGGGAATTCGTGTCCCCCGAATTCTACAACGGGGTTAATTCCACCCGATACTGACAAACGCAGCTCTGTCATCCTGTCTCTGAAGGGACAGATATAATATCTAATTCCATTCCGGATAAACCTCTGCGCACCGTAATGTTTTTTAGCCAGTTGTCGTCGTCTTCTTCTGAGAAATCCCGGCGGAAATGAGACCCGCGGCTCTCCTTTCGACAAAGGGCGGCCCGACAAACCATCTCTGCAACCAGGCGCATGTTCTCAAATTTCAGACGATTTAATAGATCGGAATAAGTGGAGACCGATATCTGCGGCCACTCGTCTTGAAGTGCACACAATGCCGTCTCAAGATCTTTTTTCACGCGAATAATTCCAACTTTCTCCCACATGATTTCCTTCAGTTTATGAATCTGCCGCTTGGGAGGCACGCCCTGATCGGAGAAGAGGTTTTCCAGGCGTTGCTTTTCATCCGCTGCCCTGTCCCGAAGCAGATCTGAGTATTTCGTTTGCGCGGCTTCTTTGGCGGCGAACTCACCGGCAAGAGATCCCATCGAAAAGACTTCAGCCAGAGAATTACCTCCCAGCCGGTTGGCGCCATGGCAACCCGCCGCTGCTTCGCCGACAGCGAAAAGTCCTTTTACCTTCGTTTGGCAGCAGGCATCCGTGACGATGCCGCCCATGCAATAATGGGCTGTGGGGACGACAGGAAATCTTGTTTGCCCCTGCCAAAACGATGATGGCACCAGTTGGCCCAACTGAGCGGCCGAATCTGAAGACAGCCCATCGAGATTCATGACAGCGTGTTGATGTTCAGTGTCCGGATCCCGGATTTCTCTGTAGACCAGGCGGGCCAACCGGTCACGGGTCACTGTCAGCCGATCCGGAATCCCGTTGCGCTTAAAAATATCGTCTCCATGGATATTTTCCAGTGTCACCCCCTCTTGCGCCAGGAGCTTCTCATTCAAGAAGAGACGGCTGCCACGCCGGCCCAGCGCCGTGGGATAGAACTGCACGAACTCCATGTCTTTCAGCGGTACTCCCAGCTGATACGCCAGTGTATGGCCATCACCCGTAATCCCGGGTGCGTTGTTGGTGTTGAGATATATCTGGGCATACCCGCCAGTCGCCAAAACAATGGAACTGGCCTCAAAAACCATAAACCGACCGTCCGTCGTAATACCTGCAGCACCGCTGATTCGGCCTTGCGAGGTAAACAGCCGGGTGATGAAAACGTGTTCGAAGAACCGTATCCCCATTTGTTCAGCGCGACGCTTGAGCGGCAGAACTAAATCGCTGCCCTTCCAGTTGGGACTGGAAATGTGACGGGGATACTTGTGCCCGGGAATCTGAAAGACCTGGAGTTTGTTGCCTTCTCTTGAAAAAGGAACCCCGCAATCGGTGAGGAATGAAACTTCGGACGGAATCCGCTGCGTCATTCGGGATACTACTGCCGGGTCGTTAATAAAACGACCGCCTTCGAGAGTGTCCGCCATATGAACATGGGCATTGTCAGCAGCGTCTGCTTGTCCGGATGCGGCCACGACCGCTTTGGAAAGGTAGGTATTGCACGCATGCGCAACCTTAGATTTTGAGACGATAATGACCTTTCGATGATTGGTGGACGCCGCGGCAATCGCGCTCCTCAAACCGGCGCCGCCCCCACCGATAACGATCACATCGCTTGAAACATACTCTGGGTCTTTGAGTGCGCTCACTTTTGGGCTCATTTTGTTTTCTCGTAATTTATCAGGCTGAGGGATGTGTGATCTGTTTAATTCAAAGACTCGCTGGCCGGTTAACTCGGGTTCCAAGAGCGGCCAAATTGATCAAGGTAGACAAAACTACTGATGGATTTCCTGCTTCTGGGAACGTGTTTTCCTGCTGGGATTCCAAGGGTCATGCAGACGACGATCTTTTTGTTGTTGGGTATCTTTAGAATTTGTTTGACCTGATTCTCATTAAAGGCCCCGATCCAACAGGTACCATAACCCAATTCAACGGCCTGCAAGGTGAGATGGGTGAGCGCGATGGTGATGTCGACCATGTGCCACTTCTGAGCGGGATCTGCCACAGCAGCGATGAGATAGGCGCAATCGCCCACGAACGTTTGGCTTGAACAGGCCGCTATCAGTTTGTGCTTCAGGCCTGGGTCGCCGACAAACACAAACTCCCAGTTCTGGGCATTGTTTGCGGACGGAGAAAGTTGAAGAGCCCTTAAAAGAATCTTCACGTCATTGTCTGGGATCGTTTTATTTGCATAGCGGCGGATACTCAGCCGTGTCTTGACGGCATCCTGAACCTGCATAATGTCACCTCCCTGTTAAAAGGTGCTAATCCGAGACATCATCGAATGAAATGTACAATCACAAATTTTTGAATAGGGCCATTAAGGGACTGTCCATGTGCTTGTCAGTGCGCCATCAATCCATTTAAATTGGGCACGCCGATTCCCGCTCACCTTCAAGATCAACCAGTCTATGACGTCTATGTGTGCTTGAAAAATCGGGTATTCCCGATGAAGGCTGATCAATAGGGGTGCCAGGAGGTCGGGAGGCACAATAGTTCAAACGGCTGGTGATACGGGTAGAGGCCCACTGCTGATCAGCGAAAGGATCATGGGCATGTAAGGTCGTCTTCCCTGATACTCTCACCTGAACCTTGATCGAGGGGTTATAGAAAACCCAGCTGGTGCGCGAATTATTCATTATCTCCTGCACTTTGGCGGATCGCGCGTCGGTATGGCAGACCAAAGTCCGGTTGGATCCATTGGCTTGTCTCAGGATAACGGTTCGCAGGCTGCAACCCTCTTCGCTTGATGTGCCCAATACAGGCCAGTGAAAAGGATCATCAGAATGCTTGACGCCATGTTCAAGCATTCGCCAGATAGTGTTCAATACCTCGCTATGATTATTCCATTTTAGATTTCTGAAGGTCATTTGGTTGCCTCTATTCACATAGAGTTTCCCATCTTAGCCGGGTGGGTATGGATCGCAACATATTATCGCTCTATCAAGCTTCCCACAACACGATCATGCAACGACCCCATAATCTCACGTGTCTTACCATAGCGCCCCATGGACACAACGCGGGCATTGATCAATCCGTACAGGTCCAAAAAACTGATCATATCGCAGAACCGGCGCTGTGTTAGGGGCCGGGTCAGCTGGGTTTTGCACAAGCCTTTGTAGGCATCATAGGACTGACCGGTGGTAATTTTTCTTGAGCCTTTTGCCAGCAGACAATAGCAGGCCTGAAGCGCCAGGCGTTGTTGAACAGCCAGGGGCTGGATCAGTTCCATGGTCTTATCTACCTCAAGTCGGTGCTCCGCCAGGTCAACTTCCTCCAGTCCCAGATGGCCGGATGTGTCCTCGGCCACTTGCACAGCCTTGGTGGGCAGCTCTGCCGCCTTCCGGGCATCACCGGTTTCTCGGGAAGCATAGGCGGCAATCTTTTTTAAAGCCGCCGGGTCGATCTTCTCCATCTTGAGTGCTTTTTGAGCACGCAGCTTCAAAATGGCCAACAGATCTAGGGCATGATAGGGCTCAAAGATGATGTCACTTTTTTTCAGAAAACTGAGGATCCTTGGATCGAGAGTTTTTTTCCCAGTCCAATCGGTTGACCAGGTCGTATTAAATCATTTCGTACAACTTCAGTTTTAAGCAAGTTCAAACCACTATGGACACTTGTACGATAGGGTCAATAGGGCCACAAAGATCGCCCAGATCACTTCATAGTTGCCTTCTACCATCACAGTAGTTCACAGAACTCTTTTAAGATACGAACGCCGCTCTAATGGGATATCACCCACATGGCATGAGACTGGGGAATTCGTCAAATCCAATAATCGTCCACTGGTTCGGCTCCCCGTCGACCATTTGGAAGGGCAATTAAAGCGCAGACGAACGGCCATCCAAATTCGGGGAACCGTTCACAAGGATCGATGAAAAAAATGAGTAAGTTCCCCAGAATTCTCCAATTACGAACATCTTCGCTATTCATTGAATTCAATGAATTCGAGTTGCTTTTCTGAACTACGATTATTATCATATCTGCGCCTTTTAGAATGTATTGACAGAGGAGTACTACTATCTTGGAGAGAAAAAGCACCACGCGATTGAAATACCACATTCCACATATGTTGTTCCTGGCTTCGGGAATCGCCGGTCTGTTGTTTTTTTCCACAGTGGATTTCGTCAGACCAGGGGTACCGAGATTCGGGACAGATCAATTGGCTGGCTTAGTTATCAGCGTGGTTATTGTTCTGGCCAGCCTGCATAGCACGA
>JARRRH010000534.1:0-2693 GCA_037380925.1 Deltaproteobacteria bacterium
GAAAATTTGCCATTCGTATACTAAGAGGGTTTGTGACCTCTTGTCAAACAGGGAATGAGATAGGAGGGACTAAGGACCTAAAAAGGGTTTGCCCCCTTTTGAGTAACACGGGGGCCTGAAGATACAAGATAGATTTAGTGTATTTGGATAATTGCGCTACGTCAAGAAATATTTGGCTAGGAATGGCTATTTAATGGAAAATTAGAAAGAATACCGAAAATAAAAAATCAACCGAACAAGAGTGTATAAAGAATGTCAAGCCCCCATAATCGGCCGCGTGAAAAGTGTAATGATTAGACCTACAAGCGTGTTACGCATTAACACAGGCTATTCTTCCAAAAAGTAATTGGCTACTCAAGGGAGAATTGGCGACTATCAGGCCACAGTGGGCCATTGAATGCGGCTTCTCCTTATCTTGACTTCCATTCAAACCGCATTCGCAGGCTATTGTGCCAAGACGGCCTTATGTGTCCTTCCTTTTGGAGTCTTCCAACCACAATGCCCGTGGATGTGTCCATCTGTCTTGCGAACCGCTTGATATTTTCAGCGAAGAACCGCCCTGCTTTCACAAACTCTCTGTATGGCTTTGGCGATATTAGTGTATCAACCGCAAATTGATCCGCTTCGTCCTCGAGTTCCTTTAGGACGGGATCGTTATTATCTTCCTCAAGGATAACGGCCTGGCGATTTTGGAGGAGGATATGCCCCAGCTCGTGAAACAAGCTGAACCAGAACACATCCGCCCATTTATAGCGGAGGGTCATCATGACCACGGCTTTGTCCCTACCCAGCCAAAAGGTCGCGCCGTGAGCATATGTCCCCTGAAGGTGAGGACAGAGGACTAGCGCCACTCCGCAGTCGGCCAAGAGATGATGCAAATTTTCTTGAAAATCTTCCGAGGGCTGGAGCGTCATTGCGCGCACTGTCTTAAGAGAGTCCTTGAGCCGTCTTTTCCGAAAAGGCAAGCAGCGCATCCTGTGGGCCCGCACCTCGCCTATTCTCAGCCAGGCAGCCACGGCCTCCGGCGATCTCTCGGCCTTTCCGGCTCGGAACGCGGCCTGGTAACGACGTAGGCTTAAGACGGTATACAAGGAGGCCACTCCAAAGAATCTTTGAAGTTCCATCACCTTCTCAGTTGACCGGCTCTTTTTGGCTACCACGCCTAGTTTCACCAAATCGGAATAGGGAAAGCGTTTCACTAGAAGACTTTCTTTCTTCAGACGCCCTTGTTCTTCGTCCTGATGACTGCGAGCAAGCGCAAGTCGATATTCAGCCTCTAGGCCTGTCCAGACATGGGCCGGCACCCCCACGACCTTTTCCAGCTCAAGTGCCGTATCCGGGGTTATCGCCTTGACTCCCTTGAAGATGGCACTGAGCTTTGGCGCCGGTCGATTCATGCGTCTGGCAAGCTCGTCCTTTGTCATTCCCAGATCCTCAATTACCTCTTCCAGGTATTCTCCGGGCGGAATCGCTAGATCGGAATATATTTCTTGATTAGTCCCCATAATGCTTGCTCACCTCCTCAATATGGGCGATTTCCAATGCGTCGCCCTTGAGGGTAAAGATTAGGCGGTAAAAGCCTGTGAGTTTGATAGAATATTGGGCACGGCGATCCCCTTTGAGTGAATGGCATCCCAAAGCGGGGAGGACCATCAGATCGTCGATATTGCGAACCTGTTTGATGATATTGATCCGTTGGATATATTTACGTGCTACTTCCGGTCCGTAAGCTTTAACTGCCCTGGCATATTCCCTGTACTCCTTTTCAAGCTTCCGCGTCCTGAAGGTGACCTCCACTTCCGGCCCTCATTTCTTTACCGCTGGGGTAAAAAATAATCGGTTTCCGATTCCTTGTCAAGTTTTTTTACTCTAAGGGTAAATTTTTGCACATCCACAGAAGGCATCGCGGCGATAGTGACCGGATATTCTCTTCAGGCTTCATCTTCAGTTCACTTGTCATGGATAAAAATACCAGCACTTACCAAAATAGGCTCGTAATTTTATCTCCGCCCCGGAACCTTGCCGGATATGATTTCAGCCCGGTAATGGATAGAGAGGACGTTTGGTTCTTGGGTAGGATGGACTTACTGCTTAAAGCCATCTTCAAGCACGAACGGAGGATAAAAGAAAAGTCCCCTCGACCAGGCTCGGGGTAAAGTCACTTTTGTCATGAGACGGTCCCTGAAAATAATGACATCTTCTTCTGGCGACTCCAGCCTTTCAGGGTTCGCTCTCTTTTCACAGCTTCGGATTTGCCCATCGGCCCTTCCTGATAGAGCGCTTTTGTCACCCCATGCAGCCGCATGCGGTTCTCCAGATCGGTAGTTATGCCCACGTAAGGCTTTCCCTTTTTGTCGATGATGTAAACGTACCAGTTGTTCATGGCAGTCCAAAGAAAGAATATGAGAGATGAAAGGGTTGGAAAAGGGGGGGCAAACCTTTCGACAAGCTCAAGGCAGGCTCACGTCCTGTTGTCACCTGAAAGAAAATGGCAACGGTGCTTTCAGAGTATAAATTTTCTAGACAACCTTAATTCTTGAGGCAACGTCCAAGAAAAAGTCACGGGACCATATGGACAAGTTCTCCGGGTTCTTGACAAAAGGCTCTACTTCCTTGCGGGCTTGGTCTATGACCAAACGGTTCACCGCATGAGTGAGCAAATCCTTGAATTTTCCCGGAGTCAAAGTAGCGTC
>JARRRH010000535.1:0-4007 GCA_037380925.1 Deltaproteobacteria bacterium
GGCTGGAGGCGCTGGGCGGCCGCCTGTGCAAATCAGCCTTTTTTGATGCCCACTGGGATGTAAACCGGGGAGAGGTCCGCGCATACGAGCAGGTGTCACTCTACGGCTTAATCATCGTGCCAAGAAGGCCGGTCTCTTACGGAGCAATCAATCCCCACGAAGCGCACGGCCTGTTCATCCGATCCGCACTTGTGGAAGGGAATGTGAAAGAAAGTCTTCCTTTTCTCTCCCACAACCTGGCCCTTGTCCATAAAGTTCGTGCCATGGAGGACAAACTCAGACGTCGAGGCATCCTGGTCGGTGAAGAGGTGATCGCGAATTTCTATTCTCGAAACCTTCAAGGCGTCTGGGACATGGCCACAATGAAAAAGGTGATCCGGCAAAAGGGGGGCGATCGCTTTCTGAGGTTTTCCGAAGAAGAGCTTGTTTTGTTCCGGCCCGATCCATCGGAACTCGCCCGGTATCCTGATTCGACGGCCGTCCGCAAGGCCCGCTTCAAAACCACTTACAAGTTTGCGCCCGGTGAAGAAGAAGACGGCGTGACGGTCCACATTCCAGCAGGAGCGGTTTCCCGGATCCCTCCGGAGAGCCTGGAGTGGCCTGTTCCAGGGCTTTTAAGAGAAAAAGTGACCGCCCTGATCAAAGGCCTTCCGAAACAGTACAGGAAGCAGCTGGTGCCGGTCAACAGAACCGTGGATGTGATCACCGTGGAAATGGAACAGGAAGATCGGTCCCTGTTGAGTTCGCTGGCCGAGTTCATCTATCGCCGCTTCGGCGTCGACATCCCCGCCTCTGTCCTGGCAGAGGTGCCGATCCCCGAATACCTCAGGACACGAATTGCTCTTACAGACCACAGCGGGCGGGAGGTTGAGGCGGGCCGGGATCTCCACGATCTCGCGAAGGCTGGTTCCCGCCCTTCCTCTTCCGCAGCATCGCAGGCATGGCTCAAGGCCAGAGAAAGGTGGGAGAGAAAGGAGGTCACAACCTGGGATTTCGGCTCCCTACCTGAAAGCCTTTCCCTGGAACCCTATCTCATGGCCTACCCGGGTCTGGAGGCGCATAAGTCGTCTGTGAGCCTGCGTCTTTTTGAGGACCATGAAGAGGCCTTGATGTCGCACCGCAAAGGGGTCCAACGCCTCCTGGCCCTTCACTTTGCCAAGGATCTCAAGTTCTTGAGAAGGAACCTCACACTCCCGCAAAGAGCAGCTCCGGCTGCAACCTACTTTGGTGGACCCCAGGCTGTTGAGGAAAGTCTCTTTCAGGCTTTGGTGAAAAGCCTTTTCCACAAGAACCTGCGAACCCCTGAGGCTTTCAAGGCCCACGCCGAAGCTGTGCGACCCCTTTTGTTCCAAAAAGGAAATGCCATGCAGCACCATGTAATAAAAGCCCGCACGACCATCTGCACCCTCGAAGGAGCCAACGATTCCAGCAAGGGGGTCCTGGCCCTGTGTGCAAACATACGCCGTGACCTCGACCGTCTGGTTCCACCGAACTTTCCGGAGCTGTACACCCTGGACCGGCTCGCCCATCTTCCCAGATATCTCAAAGCCATGCAGCTGAGGGCGGAGCGGGGGGCCAATGATCTTGAAAAGGACCGGAGCAAAGCCGCCCAGGCGGACGGTTTCAACAAAGCCCTGCACCACATGACCACAGAACTTTCACCCCGTGCATCGCGTGACAAAAGACAGGCTGTGGAGGACTATGGTTGGATGATCGAAGAGTTCAAGGTTTCTCTTTTTGCTCAGGAACTCAAGACGCCCTTTCCGGTTTCCCGGGAGAGGTTGGAAAGAAAAAAGAGGGAGATTGAAAGGATGGTTTGAAATCAGCGCTCAAAAAAGACCGGGCAGGGATTTTCGCCCTGCCCGGTCCTGCCGTTTGTCATCAGTACATGTCTTCCGGAGGCATAGGGGGTGCGGCGGTTTTCTTCTTTTCAGGTTTCTCAGCCACCATGGCCTCGGTGGTCATAAGCAGTCCTGCCACGGATGCTGCATTCTGTATGGCAAATCGAACCACCTTGGTCGGGTCGATAATCCCCGATTTCATGAGATCCTCATACTGTCCTGTCTCGGCATTAAATCCCATGCTCCCCTTTTCGCCCGTCACCCGCTGGACAACCACAGAACCTTCGAAACCGGCGTTGTTGGCAATCTGTCTCACAGGCTCTTCTAAGGCGCGCTTGATGATAGCGACGCCCAATTGCTCATCCCCTTCCAGTTTGAGGTTCTCAAGACCCTTCATGGTCCGCACAAGGGCCACGCCGCCCCCCGGAACAACGCCCTCTTCAACAGCTGCTCGCGTGGCATTGAGGGCGTCCTCCACCCTGTCCTTTTTCTCCTTCATCTCCGTCTCTGTAGCTGCGCCCACATTGATGACCGCAACGCCGCCGATCAGCTTTGCCAGACGCTCCTGAAGCTTTTCACGATCATAGTCGCTCGTGGTTTCCTCGATCTGGGCCCTGATCTGCTTCACCCGGCCCTCAAGGTCCTTGCGGCTCCCGCCTCCGTCCACGATGGTCGTGTTGTCCTTGTCCAGAGCCACGCGTTTGGCCGTACCCAGATCGTTCAGCGTAACGTTCTCCAGCTTCAGCCCGAGGTCCTCGCTGATCACCCGGCCGCCCGTGAGTACCGCGATGTCTTCCAGCATGGCTTTCCGCCGGTCGCCGAATCCGGGCGCTTTGGCTGCCACGCACTTCAAAGTTCCACGCAGCTTGTTCACCACCAGGGTAGCCAGGGCTTCGCCTTCCACATCCTCGGCGATAATCAGCAGGGGCTTGCCGCTCCGCGCGATCTGCTCCAAAATGGGTACCATGTCCTTCATGGCGCTGACCTTTTTTTCATGGAGAAGAATGTGGGGTTCGTCAAGGTGAACCTCCATTTTCTCCGGGTCGGTCACAAAATAGGGGCTCAGATAACCTCGATCAAATTGCATTCCTTCCACGATCTCCAGGGTGGTTTCCATGCCCTTGGCTTCTTCCACCGTGATGACACCTTCTTTACCCACTTTTTCCATGGCCTCGGCGATGATATCGCCGATTGTCCTGTCATTGTTTGCAGACACCGTGCCGACTTGAGAGATCTCCGTCTTCTCTTTGGTCGGTTTCGATATCTTTTTCAGCTCTTCGACGACCGTGGCCACACCCCTCTCAATTCCGCGCTTGACGGCCATCGGGTTGGCTCCGGCAGCCACCATCTTGGAGCCCTCGCGATAGATGCTCTGGGCAAGAATCGTAGCCGTGGTGGTGCCGTCGCCGGCCACGTCGGATGTCTTGGAAGCCACTTCCTTAACCATCTGGGCGCCCATGTTTTCGAATTTGTCTTCCAGGTCTATCTCTTTCGCCACGGTCACACCGTCCTTGGTTGTTTTTGGAGAACCCCAGGACTTTTCCAAAAGCACATTCCTGCCCTTGGGGCCGAGGGTGACTTTCACGGCATCAGCCAGCGTGTCCACACCTCTGAGCATCTTCTCCCGGGCCCTCACCCCGTATTTGATGTCTTTTCCCGCCATGATCAACACCTCCTCCTCATTTCTCGAGTATAGCGAGAATGTCATCTTCCCGCATGATCAGGTGTTCCACCCCGTCAATCTTGATGTCATTGCCTGCATACCTCCCAAAGAGCACGCGATCGCCCTTCTTTAGGTCCAGCGGCATTCGCTTGCCGTTATCGTCGAACTTGCCCGGCCCGGCGGCGATCACTTTGCCCTCCTGAGGTTTTTCTTTTGCCGTGTCAGGAATGATAATGCCGCCCGAGGTTTTCTCCTCTTCTTCAATCCTGAGCACCAGCACCCTGTCGTTCAATGGTCTAATCTTCATTCCCGAAACCTCCTCTTTCTTGTTGTGCTATGGACGATTCCAACATCCCTCTGATCTCCGGCGATCTCGCTGATAGGCGTATAACGTACTGAAATAATTGTCATTACGTAAAAACTTCGATCAGATTTTAAGCACCTTTTACCATTTGTCAAGATCCCTGCCCTCACCTTTTAATGAAAGTCTAAGACTTGAGGAG
>JARRRH010000536.1:0-2669 GCA_037380925.1 Deltaproteobacteria bacterium
AAAAGACCTTTGAGCGGTATCGCCGGAAAGTGATTGACGAGCTATCTCAACTGGCCAAGGAAGAAGGGTTCATGCTCCAGATATCCCAAGTGGGCATGGTGATCATTCCTGCGACAGAACAAGGACAACCTCTGAGCCAAGAAAAGATGGCTGAACTCAGTGACGAAGAAAAAGAAAGGCTCAAGAGAAAAAGCGAAGAGCTTCAGGAAAAAATGAAAGGGGCGGTCAAGAGGATCCGGGATGCGGAGGCGTCTTATAAGGAGGAACACTCCAAACTGGAAGGGGAGATTGCGCTCTATGTGATAGGGCAGATCATGGAACCCTACCTTGAGAAGTACAAGGATGAGCCGGGAGTGGTAGATCATTTAAAGAGAGTACAGGAAGATATACTGGAAAACATAAGCGACTTTAAAAAGAAAGAGGAAGCCCAGCAGCCGCAGATGCCTCAACTACCAGTGCCCCAGAGGGAAATGGTCTTTCGTAAATACGGGATCAATATGCTCATCGATAATTCCGACACAGAGGGGGCCCCTGTAGTCATTGAGTCCAATCCCATCTACCCCAACTTGTTTGGAACCATTGAAAGACAGGCCTGGTTCGGCGCCCTGTTTACGGATTTCACCATGATCAAGCCGGGCGTCCTGCACAAGGCGAACGGCGGTTACCTGATCATGAAAGCTCTGGACTTGCTCAAGTGGTACTTATCGTGGGAGGCCTTGAAGAGGGCACTTCGGGATCGGGAAATCCGCATTGAAGATCTGGGAGAGCTCTACGGCCTTTTCAGCACGAGAACCATAAGGCCGGAGCCTATCCCGTTGAATATGAAAATCGTGCTGACCGGCGACCCGTACCTTTTTCAGCTGCTTCACATTTATGATGATCGATTTCAGAAGCTTTTCAAAGTCAAAGCCCATATGGACGACCGGATGGATCGGAAGGAGGAGACGATTTTGCAAAGTGCCCAAATTATCGGCGACTTTTGCAATGAACAGAAAATGAGGCATCTTGACAGAACCGGTGTGGCCAGGGTTCTGGAGTACAGCATGGAGCGAACAGAGGACAAAGAGAAGCTCACCCTTGAGCTCGGAGACATCAGTGATCTGATCCGGGAAGCGGACTACTTCGCCGGCCTGGATAACGCGGAGTTCGTGCAGGGGAAGCATGTCGAACAGGCGATTCAAAAACGGATCTACAGATCGAATCTGGTTGAAGAGCGAATCAGAGAACTGGTGGAGAAGGACGTTTTCTGGATCGAAACGGAGGGGTCCAAAGTCGGGCAGATCAACGGCATCTCCATTCTCATGACCGGCGATCACGAGTTCGGAAAACCTAACAGGATCACAGCTACGGTCTCCGTGGGGCGGGAAGGCGTTGTCGCCATCGAGCGCGAGTCCAAGATGAGCGGGAACATTCACACCAAAGGGGTGATGATTCTTTCCAGTTTCTTGAAGGAGCGCTTCGCCCACAACAAACCCATCTCTCTGACCGCGACCCTGTGCTTTGAGCAGAGCTATGGGCTGGTGGAGGGCGACAGTGCTTCCAGCACGGAGCTTTTTGCCCTACTGAGCGCCCTGGCGGGTGTTCCCATTTTTCAAGGTATCGCGGTGACAGGATCCGTGAGCCAAAAAGGTGAAATTCAGCCTGTGGGGGGTGTCACCCGAAAGGCGGAGGCATTTTTCGATATTTGTAAGCACAAGGGGCTCAACGGCCGCCAGGGGGTCATCATCCCCAAGAAAAACATTCAGAACTTGATGCTCAAACAGGAGGTGATCAACGCTGTGAAAGACGGACAGTTTCACGTGTGGTCCATTTCCATGGTGGAGGAGGGTGTGGAGATTCTGACCGGCATGGATCCCGGCACCCTTCAGCCTGACGGGACTTATCCGGAGGGCACCCTCTTCAGGAAGGTGGACCAACGGTTGTCCGAGCTAGCTGAAATCGTCAAGAAGTTTGCCAAGGAGGAGGAAAGCTCCAAGAAAGTGAATCAGGAGGAATCATGACGGAAAAACACATGGTGACCATTCAGGTGGTTCTTGTCGAATCCGACCCGAACAGAGGCAATATGGTCATTCTCAAAGAAAAAGAAGAGGCGGAACGCTACTTCTTGATGTTCGTAGGTGACGCAGAGTTTGCGGCCATAGCCAAGGAAAAAGGCCTGGTTGAACCGAGGCGGCCGCTTACCCATGATCTTTACCTTCAAATTATGGACAAATTGAATGTCGAATTCGTGGGCATTGAAATCCCCGAAATGCGCGAGGACACTTACTTCGCCAACGTTGTGTTCCGGGCCGACGGTGTGGAGCACCGTGTGGACAGCAGGCCGAGCGACGGCGTCGCCCTAGCCTTGAACAAAAAGATCCCGATTTCGGTAAACCAAGAATTGTTCCGAAGGCAACTGACGCAAGAGGAGATCAAGGAGTATGAAGGCCTTGTCAAGACCGTGAAGTTCTAGCATCCCTGCCGGAAACAGCTTGAATAAGTTCTCGTTTGCTCAAGCCTAACTCCCAGCGGATGAAAACTGTGAGGTTAACATGCCGTTCAAAATAAAGGTGCTTGTAGCTTTTGCCGCCCTTCTATGCTTTTGCCCATTTTCTTCCTTACGGGCCTTTCAGAATGAGCCTCGCGGCTTCAAGGGCATCCCGTGGGGGACCTTCCTCGAGGATTTGCCG
>JARRRH010000537.1:0-2648 GCA_037380925.1 Deltaproteobacteria bacterium
GGCTCGCACCCCCCCGGAAGGGCTGGGCGGACGTATCAGGCCCAGGAAACGGGGATAACCTCTAACCATTCATGACAAAGGAGAGGACCGTGAAAAAGTGTCTTGTAGCTGCTATTTTACTATTACTCAGCACCTTGCCCTTGCATGCGCAATCGCCTCAACCCCCATTGGATGCGGCGGCAAGCGATCCAAACACGCTCGGGATCATGCAAGGATTCCCTCCACCTCCAGACAAAATTGTGCGCATCGCCGACGGTAGCGCCTGGAAATTCCCACAGCTTCGGTGGTCTTTCAGTCATGAGAGGCAACTCGGGCCCACGGTGGCCGTCTGGCGGGGCGCGAAGCGCCCGAGTGAACTGCCTAGAGCGGAGCGCAGGGACCTCGACAAGGTCACATTCAAGACGCTCGATGGAAAAACCATGACATGGGCTCAGTCCCTCGCGGCTAACTACACGGACGGTATCATCGTGCTTCATAAAGGCCGGATCGTTTACGAGCGCTACTTCGGTGCGCTTGATGCACATAGGCCCCACATCATCATGTCATGCACAAAGTCGTTTGTCGGCACCTTGGCGGCCGTTCTGGTGCAGGAAGGTGACCTGGAACCGTCCGCACCCGTCGTCCGTTATGTACCTGAGATGAAGGACAGTGCTTACGCGGATGCAACCGTGAGACAGTTGATGGACATGACCACCGGAATCCGGTATTCGGAAAAATACGCCGATCCCAATGCGGAAATTTGGCTGTACATCGCAGCAGGCGGCTGGTTTCCCGTGCGGCCTGACTACAAGGGGCCACGGACCCTTTACGACTTTCTCAAAAGCCTTAAGAAGGAGGGCGAACACGGCCAGGCCTTTGCCTACAAGACACCGAATGCGGAACTTCTGGGCTGGATCGTGCAGCGTGTGAGCGGCAAGCCGCTCGCCCAACTTTTGTCGGAGACCATCTGGGAGAAGATCGGGGCGGAGGAGGATGCAGCCTTCGCAGTGGACGGCGTCGGCACCCCCATTGCAGGCGGAGGAATGCTGGTGACGCTGCGCGACTTCGCACGGGTCGGCGAAATGCTTCGGCTCGACGGAAAATACAATGGAAAGCAGATCGTGCCCAAACAGGTAATCGACGATATCCGCAAGGGCGGCGACAAGGCGCTATTTGCCAAGGCTGGATACGACACATTGCCCGGCTGGAGTTATCGCGACATGTGGTGGATTTCGAACAATGATCACGGCGTCTACACGATGCGGGGGATCCACGGCCAAGCGCTGTGGATCGATCCGAAGGCGAAAGTCGTGATTGCACGACTCGCTTCCAACCCGGTGGCGGCAAATGCCGCCAACGATCCGATATCCCTGCCCGCATACATGGCAGTCGCCCAAGAACTCATGAAATCCAAGTAGGGAAAAGCAAGAGAGTGCCACCAGCCATGCACCTGCTCGGAGGTCAATCCGGTTCGACGCTTTCGAGCAGGTGCCGGCAGGGTGCCGTTGTAGGGAGCCGTTCTGAAGGGGAGGCCGGCCAGGGCACAGCAAGCTTGCTCCCACATTCAGAAATTCCAAGAATTAGGGTTTGACCTCCTGCAACCTAACGATATATAAAACAATGAGTGCCCCGGTCTTCATGCCCCGCTTGGCCGGATGCAGAAATGCGTTTCTTGGATAAGCCGTGGCCTTTATCGCTCATTAGACTTCTCTCACCTTAGGTTCATCTGTAACTACCGTCTCAACCCGTATAAAACGAGGGCGACCCCATGACCACAGAACGCGCTAAACGTAAGCTTAGTGCTGTTTTGAGCGCAGATGTCAAAGGCTACAGCCGCCTCATGGGGCAAGACGAAGCTGGTACCGTAAACAGGCTCAAAGAATACCGCACCCTGATGGGAGGGCTCATTCAGCAGTATCGGGGGCGGGTCGTTGATTCTCCTGGAGATAACATCCTTGCTGAGTTCGCCAGTGCCGTGGATGCAACGGAATGTGCGGTAAAGATTCAACAGGAGCTTAAAAAGAGGAACGCGGAAGTGCCGGATGAATCCAAAATGGAGTTTCGGATTGGAATCAACCTCGGGGATGTCATCGAAGATGGGGAAAGGATCTATGGCGATGGCGTCAATATAGCAGCCCGCATTGAAAGCGTGGCCGAAACTGGAGGCATTTGCGTTTCAGGGACCATATATGATCAGGTAAAAAACAAACTCAACCTGGGTTATAAAAATCTCGGCGAATACCGCGCTAAAAATATTGCTGAGCCCGTGAGAGTTTATCGTGTTCTCACAGACCCCGGAGACGCAGGCAAGCTTATTGGCGAGAAAAGGAAGTCAAAAAAGGGGATGACTTTGGCCGCGGCCATTGTACTGATAGCAGTTCTTGGCGGAACGCTAAGCTGGTTTTACCACATGCGCCGGTCACCTAAACACGAACTCGCTTCCCTGGATCGCATGGCCTTCCCTTTGCCTGATAAACCTTCCCTTGCATTGCTTCCATTTGATAATCTCAGTCAGGAGCCCAATCAGGAGTATATTGCTGATGGACTCACTGAAAACATCATCGCGGCCCTTTCCAAAATTTCGGAAATGTTTGTTATTGCCGGGACCTCTACATTCTTTTATAAAGATAAACCTGTCAAGATTCAGCAGGCAAGCGAGGAGCTAGGGG
>JARRRH010000538.1:0-4657 GCA_037380925.1 Deltaproteobacteria bacterium
ATTTCAAAGCCCTCCGCGCTGCCGACTCCGGCACCGCCTACCACCACCGTGGCGGCGTCTTCCAGCTTCACGCTTTCAGGCCGTTCAGGGGAGCTCGACACAAGCTGAAGGCGCTCGGACGCCTGAATATTGTTCATGGGGATACGCTCTATGGAACCGGGTGCTCCTCGGGCTTCAAGGGCCTGAAAAGCTTGGGCCCGCAACGTGGCAAAGCCGACGCGAGATCCATCCGCGAAAGTGATCTCCGCGAGGACATCTCCACCCCATGCAGGACATGTGGCCAAAACCTTCGTGCCTTCAGCACGGAGATCCACACATTCAGAGATCAAGCCGGCATTACAAATCCTCGAGGTCCTGGCAGCCAGTTCCCGGCTGAATTCTGTGAGCGCAAACAGGACAAGGGAAGGGTTCTTGGTGCCAACGGCTTGGGCCAGAGCGGCTCCGTAAATATCCGCTCTGGGGGAGATGAGTTGCTCGCTTTCCAGGAGGTACACGAAGTCTGCGCCATGGGCAAGGGCAAGTTCTGCGGCTTGATGAGCCGACAATCCTGGAGAAGAGGTGGGCTTTCCTGAAGATGGGCCTGAGAGGAGTACCACCGTTGTCTTGCCGGAAAGTGCCTGGGCCAGTTCCCGCGCCTTGGCCACCACGTTCAGAGATAACCCGAAAAGTCTCTCGTTTCTCAAGTCGCCGTATACCCAGATTCCCTTGTATGGATGCTCATCCACTTTTTTCTCTAGTACCTCACTGTGGGGACCCGGTCATCTAATCAACCCCGAATCTAGAAATCTCCTCAGGAGCTCTTCCGCTTGCTCTTCAGCGGACCCGGAAAGAAATTCACACGTCCTTTGCCTTCGAGCCCTTGACATGTGGAGCACCCTGGTGGGAGATCCCTTTTCCCCTACTTGATCCTCCCCCAGTCCCAGGTCGGTTACATTCCAGTGGGTCACCTCTCCTTGTTCAAAGGCCTTCTCAATCCCAAAGAGGGACACATCCCGGGGTTCGGCGGAACGCGAATGAATGGTAAGCGCCGCAGGAAAGGAAATGTCAAAGCGCTCCCTAAATCCGTCCACCTTACGTTCAACCAAAAGACCGCCCTGTTTTTGCTCTATCCCGTGAGCCTGCGTCACCAGCGGCAGGTCTAGCAATACCGCAGTTTGAGGGCCCACATGGCCTGTATCGCTATCCGCGGACTGGGTGCCGAAAAGGACGAGATCGAAAGGGGATAGCTTTTGGATGGCCGCCGCGATCGCCGTGGACGTGGCGAGGGTATCGGATCCTGCGAGGGCTGGATCAGAAATTAAAACACCCCTATCCACACCCATGGCTATGGCCTCGTGGAGAATAAAGGCGCACGAGGTGGGACCCATGGAAAGGGCGGTTACAGTTCCGCCACGGTCCGCCCTCAAACGAAGCGCCATTTCCAAGGCCGGCCGGTCAAAAGGATTTAAGGCACAAGATTCCGAAGATCGATCGATCCTTTGGCCCGGGGCCGTCGTGATCACGGCTTTGACGCAAACAATGCTATGAAAAGCCATAATAAACCCCGCCACATTTTTCCTATGTGTCCAACTGTTGATAACGCCAATTGGATCATTCTTTTAACACATTTTTTGCTATGACCATCCGGTGGATCTCGGAAGTCCCTTCATAGATTCTCGTAGCCCTGGCATCACGGTAGTACCGCTCGACCGGATATGCTTTAGAGTAACCGTACCCACCATGTATCTGAACGGCCAAGTCGGTCACCAAGCAGGCTGTTTCGGAGGCATGGAGCTTGGCCATGGCCGATTCTCTTGAAAACGGCTTATCCCGGTCTTTCAATAGAGCGGCACGGTGAACCATGAGGCGCGAGGCGTCCACTTGGGTGGCCATGTCGGCGATCATGGTTTGCATGGCCTGGTGTTGCGAAATAGGAACACCGAACTGACGTCGCTGTTTCGCATATTGGATAGCTTCTTCCAGCGCGGCTTGTGCGATACCAACGGCCTGGGCTGCGATTCCGATCCTTCCGGTATCCAGTGCCGTAAGCCCGATACGAAGACCCATGCCTTCCTTTCCGAGAAGGTTTTCAGCCGGAACAGGGCAATCATAAAGCCGAATCGAGCAAACAGGCAAAAGGCCCCGATCTTTTCCCCTTTGGCAAGGGCCGGAACCCACTTCTGGCGCTGCTCAGGAGACCCGAAAGCCAGGATCGGGTAAACGGCCACACTATTGTGCACACTGAGACAAAGCCCGAGACCCGCAGAGGCTTTTGAGATTTCCTCAATGACAAGAAAGTAGCTCACGCAGTCAAGGCCTGCACCTCCGAGTTCTTTGGGTACCTGGATCCCGAAATAACCCAGTCTGCCCATCTTGTCCGCCACCTCCCAGGGAAACGATGCCTCCTGGTCGATCGTCTTGGCAACGGGCCGAATCTCGCGTTCGCAAAAGTCCCGCACCGAACGGCGCACAGCGCGGTGCTTCTCTGATAAATATACATCCATGAACCGGTTATCCCAAAATTCCGAAAAGACCTCGACAGGGTCTTAATTTTTTCCAGTTAGCAGGATTTCCTGCCCAAGTCAACAATGGGCTCCCAGCTACCCGAATACTTTATGTCCTTTTAAAACTCCGATGCGCTAAAGCCTCCGTCCTTTGTGGAATAAATGAATCTTTCGGGGATCGATGGTGAGCGATATAAGCTCCCCCGGCTTCAAGGAAGTGTCCTTGTCTGCGCAAATCGTCACGGTTTCCTCACCGAGCCGGGCGTGAACAAGCATTTCCGAGCCCAGGTTGCTCACCATTTCCACTTTGGCCTGGGGTCTCAAATCACTATCGGGCGAGATGCGTATATCTTCCGGCCTCAAGCCGAGTTCGACCTCATCCCCAACGGGCGGGAATTCACGGCCTGTGAGATCAAAGAAAAACCCGCTACCCTGAAAACAAGGACGGCCTTCCCTGGACACGACCCTTCCTCCGTAAACGTTCATCTCAGGCGATCCAATAAAGACGGCCACGAATTTGTCCGCAGGCCGAGCGTAGATCTCTTCCGGAGATCCCATTTGGCGGATTTGCCCTTCCCGCATGACAACCACCTTATCCCCAAGCGTCAGGGCCTCCACCTGGTCATGGGTGACGTAGACGATGGTTCCTTTGATTTGGCGATGTATCCGCTTCAGTTCAATCCTAACATTGGCCCGCAAGCGCGCATCGAGATTGCTCAAAGGCTCGTCGAGAAGAAATAAGCGAGGCCGGCGGACCAATGCGCGGCCCATGGCTACCCGCTGTCTCTGTCCCCCGGAGAGTTCCCGGGGTCTTCTATCGAGAAGTTCCGTGATGCCGAGCAGGCCAGCTGCCTCCAGCGTTCTTTCCTCGATCACCGCTTTGGAAACACCACGCATGCGAAGGCCGAAACCAAGATTTTGGGCCACCGTCATGTGAGGATAAAGCGCATAGCTCTGAAAGACCATGGCCACGTCCCGGTCCCGTGGAGCCAGGTGATCGACGGAGTGCCCATCCAGGAGCACCGAGCCCCTGTCCTGGGGTATCAGACCTGCAATGATGTTGAGTAGCGTGCTTTTCCCGCAGCCGGAAGGTCCCAAGAGAACACAAAACGCCCCATCTTCTACATCAAGGTCCACATGAGTCAGAGCTCGGGTCTTACCGAATCGCTTGCTTATCCCTTTTACAGTCAAGGAGGCCATGATCTAAATCGTTATTAATCCACCGGCTATGCCAGTGAGAACTGAAAAGGTTTTACCTTCCCGTGCAAGATGTGTACAAGGCTCAAAATTCGAAATGCGAAGCACGAAATCCGAAACAAATTCGAATTTTCAAATGTTCAAATGATCAAAACGGGAGGTGATGAGCCAAGCAATATCGGGGCCCCTACCCCTTAATCGCGCCGGCAGTCAATCCTCGAACCAAGTACCGCTCAAAAAAGACAAAAACGACCAGAATGGGAACAGTCACCAGCACAGAAGCGGCCATCACCAGCTGTTTGGAAAGGTGCACACTGCTGGCAAGTTGCACTACCCCTCTGGAGAGGGTGAACTTCTCCGGTGAGTCCAGAAACATGAAGGCGAAAAGAAACTCGTTCCACGCGATCATGAAGGTGTAAAGAGCGACGGTGGCCAGAGCAGGGGCGGAAAGGGGAATCACGATCCGCCATATCACACCGAAGCGGCTGCACCCATCCGTCAACCCCGCGTATTCCAGTTCAACCGGAAGAGTCTGAAAGTAACTCCGGAGCATATAAAGTGCCACCGGAAGGGTCTGAGCCAGATACACGAGAATGAGCACGTTTATCGAATCCCTGAGGCCCATCCTCGAGAAGGCCACATAAAGGGGGATCACCAACACAATGGCCGGGAACATGTAAATGACCAATATGGTCAAAGACATAAAAGATCGGCCACGAAAGCGGAGCCGCGTTACTGCGTAACCCCCCACCGTTGCCAGGGTTACGGAAAAAAGAACCGTGAGGGCTGAGACGTAGATGCTGTTGACGATAGACCTGGCAAATCCATGTTCAAAGAGTACAGCGTAGTAAGCTTCAAAATCTATTTTGCGGAGATCCAGCCCGAGGTTTGAGGGCTCAAGAAGGAGCTCCTCAAAAGATTTAAAGGAAGAAATGATCATCCTGTAGAATGGAAAAGCGACCACCGCGATAAAAAAA
>JARRRH010000539.1:0-2636 GCA_037380925.1 Deltaproteobacteria bacterium
CAAAAAAGCCATGAGTACAAGGGCGGAAAATTGATCGGCCGTCAAGAGCGGTTCGCTGATGACCTTGCTCTTCAACAGTTCTTCGCTCAGGTTGATCACCACCGTCGCGACGACCAGTTCGACGGCCCCTCTTCCGTTCATCCCGAACCCGATGATAGCCGACTCCCACCGGTTGTAACCGAAGAGGGCCGCCCCGAGGCCGCAACCCACCAGCTTCCCCACGACGGCCGCGGCAGTGAGGAGCGTAACTAAAAGGATGAAAGAGGGATCCCACGAAAGGTGAAGCTCGAAAGAAAGGGAGGCAAAGAAGATAGGGACCAGGAAGCCGTAGCTGATTCCGAAAAACCGATCCTGGATCACCTCGTAGACCCTTTCATCCATAATTTCCCTTCGCACGAACTGTCCGGCAAGAAAAGCCCCGATAATCAGGTGAAGTCCTGCGACTTCCGCTAGATAGGCCATCAGCAGGGCTGCCGCCATGGCAAAGGTGAAGGCTTTGCCTCCCCGGTCGGTGATGCGTCTGGTGAACCTGGGAAAAACGAACTCGCCGAGAAGGATGGTGATCCCGAAAAACCCGGACACCTTCAAGAGGATGAAGAAAAGGTTGATGAGCTCCAGCGTTCCTGTCCTGGCCAGTCCCAGGAGGGTGGAAAGGGCGATCAAGGCCAGAATGTCGTCGGCAATGGCGGCGCCGATGATGATGTGCCCCACGGCGCTTCGGTTGATCCTCATGGAGTGGAGAATGACCGCTTGGACGGCGATGGCGGTGATGGAAACCCCCATCCCGGTGAACAGGGACTGGTAGAGATTGCCCCCGAAAAGGTTGGCGACGAAAAACCCCAGGGCAAAGGGAAGCACGAATCCACCAAAGGCGACCCCCAGGGACGGCCAGATGTGCTCGAGGAGTTCCTTGGGATCCATTTCCATGCCGGTGTGGAACATGACGAAGAAAATGCCCAGGTCTGCAAGGAGCCTTATGGGCTCGGAGGAGAGGACGATGCCCAGGAGAGGAGGGCCGAGGATCACTCCCGCCAGCAATTCGCCCAACATGGCCGGCAAGCCGAAGCGGTTGAAGAGAGAGCCGAGTAGCCAGGCCGCGCTCAATATGAGAAGCAGATTGACGATCAAACCGGTTGTAATCATGCCGCCTCCACGAGTACTTTCCGACCCACAGGTTTAACGCTTTAGAGATCGATGACCCGGACTGAAATGTTTTCCTTCTTGAGCTGCTCAGAGGCCTTCAAGGCTTCGTGGAGTGTAATGCCGGTCCATCCTGGGCAGCGCGCGGTCCTTTACCCCTCCCCCAGTTCCTTGAGATCCCCGGCCGAGGGAACCGGAGGCCGCTTCCGTGTAGGGGAAGCTCACGGTGGAGTGCCCTTCCAGGGGGCTTCCGAACTGCCTGTAAGTCATCATCTCCCCTTCCGTCACCTTGCCTGCGGCGAGCCACAGGGAATAGAAGAGCGGGCTTGCGCGGCCCTTGAAAACAATCAGGCGATCGTTGTTGGGATGCTCCGGGTGATGGATATCATAACAGAAAACTTACCCGAACAGAAGGCCGTCATCGGGTCGGTGGCCGAAAGTGACGCATCCTTTTGCAAAGCAGATAACTTCAATCCCGCATTCGGCGCAAAAAATAGGGGTATTCGCTCCAGCATGAAGAGGCCTGACGGACCGAAGAGAGGGACGGGTAAGAAACGTCCAGCAAGGTTCAGGCACGCCGCGCGTGTCGACGCCCTCTGCATGAAAAGAAAAACTGCTGAAGCCGGAGAGCAAGGCATTAAAGCGCGTACAGCCATTCCTGTATTTTTCGGAGAGAGCCTCCTTGGGCCTTGCGGTTCCACGGCGAGAGATTAGTGTTTTTGTAGAAGCAGATCGAAAGGAGGTGTCCATTATGGACGAGATGATTCAAACAGAGGCGATCCAGCGTAAACCGCTGGTGAGGACGTCCATGAAAGCGGTGTCAGCCGCGGTAGTGGAAGGAATTCTTGGAATAGGAGCATTGGCGGTAGCGATCATTGGCTTGGCACATGTCGTGCCTATGATCCTACTGGCTGTTTCGAGCATCATTGTGGGAACCGCGCTTCTTTTTCAGGCAGGCGCACTTGCAGCCAGGTATTCTTATCACACGACGGAATCCGAGAGACGCCGTCGAGGATGGGTCGGAGCGATTTTCTTTGGTGGAACCGCCGGAGTCACCTTGGGTATCCTTGGTGTCATAGGGTTCGTTCCCCTGATCCTGGTTCCCATTGCGGCGATGTCTCTGGGAGCTGCCCTGTTGTTGAGCAGTGCCCTCAATGCGCGACTTAATGCGCTCGAGGTGGCCAGAGAAAGGGAACAGGGATATCCGCCGGAATTAGCCAGGGAGACGATGAGCATCGCATTCGGCGCACAGGCATTCGTGGGTCTGGCTGCGATGGGACTCGGCTTGCTCGCCCTTGCAGGCGTGAACCCTCTGGTGCTGGCTCTGGTTGCCATGTTCAGCATCGGCGGGGCTGCGCTGATTGATGGTGCGATTGTCACCCGAGTCATGAGCCTCTTCGCCAAAGAAAACAGAGAAGAGATCTTTATCCGACATGTTCCGGAAGAAAGACTCTAATCTGTTTTACAGACAAGGCCGGCTGGCAGTTTAAACTGCC
>JARRRH010000540.1:0-2633 GCA_037380925.1 Deltaproteobacteria bacterium
ATCCTCTTCGTCTCACCGTATTTGCCGAATCTTCCGCGATTACCCATAAGGAATAGTTTCGAGCTGCATCGGATTGTTCGGGATTAAGTCCATGTAGCATCTTCCAATTTAGCACGCTCTTGAGTCTTTGGGCAATGGCAAAGCCCTCTGCTTTCGGGCGAGGGACATTGAAGGAATAGGGCTTCCTCCATGTAAGAACGATATTTTTCTCGAATTCGCCTCAACCTGATTGGAAGCCGGATCCCATCCGCTTGACCCGGCGAAACGTCTTCTCTATAATCCCCCCTCGAGGACGGAGTTGAAAAGATAGGGGCCCCCAGGATCGCCCCATTTGCCGCCCTTCGAGTGTGAGACCCTCAGAAAAACGTTCCAAAAGGAAGAGAGGAGAGAAGCGATGAAAAGAAAGGCAACCGTTGTCGGAGCTGGAAACGTGGGAGCCACGGCTGCTGTGCGCCTCGCTGAAAAGGAGCTGGCCGATGTGGTGCTGATCGACATCCTCGAGGGCATCCCCGAAGGGAAGTGCCTGGATATGGCGGAGGCGGCTCCCATTGAGAGTCATGACTGCAAGCTGACGGGCTGTGCCGGCAATTACGAGGGGGCGAAAGACTCTGATATCGTCATCATTACGGCCGGCATCCCCAGAAAACCCGGAATGAGTCGGGATGATCTCCTTTCCACCAACATGGGTATCATGCGTTCCGTGACAAAGGAAGTGGCAGCGGTCGCTCCCGATTCCATTCTCATTATCGTCAGCAACCCCCTGGACGCCATGTGTCACGTCGCCTACGAGACCAGCGGCTTTCCAAAAAATAGGGTCATCGGGATGGCAGGCGTGCTGGATTCGGCACGATTTCGTTCCTTCATAGCCCAGGAACTCAACGTTTCCGTGGAGAACACTCACGCCTTCGTGCTTGGGGGACACGGGGATACCATGGTGCCTCTGCCCCGGTATTCCACCGTCGCCGGGATCCCGATCACGGAATTGATGTCGAGCAAACGGATCGAAGCTTTGGTGGAGAGGACAAGAACCGGCGGTGCGGAAATCGTCGGTCTTCTCAAGACCGGGAGCGCCTACTACGCGCCTGCTTCCGCAGCCGTCGAGATGGCGGAAGCGATCTTGAAGGACAAGAAAAAAATCCTCCCCTGCGCCGTTTATCTGGAGGGGGAGTACGGGATCCACGATCTCTTCATCGGTGTTCCGGTCAAGCTCGGGGAAAGGGGTGTAGAGGACATTGTTGAAATCAAGCTCCTCCCGGAAGAGGAAGAGGCGCTTAAGAGATCTGCGAGTGCCGTGAGGAAACTGGTGGAAGATATGAAAAGGCTCAGTTCTTGAAAAGCTCTCCGACGGGCTTACCCCGAGCGGAGTAACGCTCAAAAAGTCGGCGCCGAGAATGCAGAGGATGCTCGAGGGAGGCTCGACTCTTGGAAAACGATGCCCTACTAGTCCAACTTGCCAATCTGGCGGAGGCCCTGGGGATACAGATTCGTTATGAATCCCTTGAAGAGGGAGAGGCTTCCTTTTTCGCCGGCGGACTGTGCCGAATAGGGGACCGATCGGTTTTTTTCCTTAACGCCAAAGCCACCAAGGCGGAACAGGTCCGGGCCCTGGCAAGAGGATTGGGTCGATTCGATATCAGTCAGGTTTACCTCAAGCCCGCAGTCAGGGATCTGCTCGAGGAGTCTAGAGATGAAGACACCAGAAAGAGAGGTTTAAAGGACTCCGGCGGGATCGCTTTCTGACCTGTCATCCCAGCGACCCCCGGACACCGATCCGGGAGGGAAGCCGAGAGGGGTGCCCTGAGACAGGTATGTAGATCAGAATAATTTAGCAGGCGGAGTATGGAAGGCTTTCGTGGATTATTAACAGAACCCGTCGCATCAAGGCCCTTTGCGATCTTCGCGTCCAATGCCCTATTTTCGGCAAATCATCAACCTGCTTTTTCCGGATGGGGAATGACTTACCTCAACCCGAGAAAAGATCCTCTTAAGGCGTTCCGCTCCGTCAGACAAGAGAAACTCGCGGGCGTCACGGAACCCCATGGAAAATAACCTCAAATAAAAAAGGAGCCTCACGACAGGCCGACGTGGTACCTCGTGTTCCATGAGCAAAACCTCCCCCTCGGGGTGCAACACCCTTCTCATCTCCCAAAAGGCGCGCTGGCGAGTCTGCCCCTTCAATTCATAGAGGGCATGAGAACAGGTGACTCTGTCGAAGCTCTCACTAGAGAAAGGCAGTTCCGCCGCATCCCCTTCCACGAACAGGGCCCGGCCTGCGATGTCCTTTTCCCGGGCTTTGCGCAGCATACCCCGGGAAAAGTCGTAGCCCACCAAAACGGCATCATGATGCCGTTCCGCAAAGGCCAAGATCACCGATCCCGTTCCGCAACAGATATCCAGTATGGATTTGTTCGTTCTCCTTTCCAAGCGTGCCGCACCCACGAGAAAGTGCCGCGTATCGTCCTCATCCTTTCGTGCATGCAGCCTTACGAAGTCGTCGTAGAAGGAAGAGAAGAGATTGTAATATTTGCGCCTTCCTCTTCTCAGTCCGCTCATGTCTTCCTATTATCAGGATACACGGTACTCCCCGCGAAAAGGGATCTAGTCAAAAGCCATGTGGGTTTTCCATGCCTCCC
>JARRRH010000541.1:0-2630 GCA_037380925.1 Deltaproteobacteria bacterium
CCTATCAGCTCCACGATATCGACAGCTCTCTTGATCTCTTCTTTGGCCAATTGATACGGGTCCATATGTGCTTTTAAAGAGTCAAGGCCGAAACATCCATGGGCCGTTCGATAACAGAAAACCCACCCCCGGTTACAAGGTCAGCCTGAGGATAAGGCACTTGGTCGCCCAAAGGCAGGGTGAGCGTGAGCAGATAAGGTGACTCGTGAGCTGCGACATTCGAGATCTTTGTCTTCCATCATCCAGCCTGGCTCAAAAGTTTCCTTGCCATTTCATTGACTTCTTTCCCCTGAGCCTTGCCCGCCATTCTTCCCATAGCCACCTTCATAACCTTCCCCAGGTCTTTGAGTCCTGTAGCCGATAATTCGTCGATAATCTCCTTGAGCGTGGCTTCTATCTCAGAGGTACCGAGTTGTTCAGGCAAGTACCCGTAAAGAATCCTAATTTCATGTTCCTCTTTGTGCGCCAGGTCTTCTCTATTTCCTTTCTTGAACTCCTCGGCCGCTTCCCGCCCCTTTCTGATCAAAGAAGAAACAACAGCCTGAATTTCTTCATCATTCAGTTCCTTGCCCATTTTGATCTGTTCATTCTTAATGGAGGCTTTCAGCATTCTGAGACATGAAATGCGGGCTTTGTCTTTTGCCTTCAGAGCTTTTTTGAAATCTTCGGCTAGCTGCAGAGCGAGTGACATTTTCCCCCGAAATGTCTTTAACAGAAGTTAACCCTTTATAATATACTAAATTAACCAAATGTCAAGTCATCACTGCACTTTTTTCTCCCTTCGGCTTACCCGAATGGCCTCCCCCAGGTCTAAAGTTCCTTCATACAAGGCCCGCCCCGTAATCATCCCGACGACCCCATAAGGCTCCAGCTCCAGCAGCTTCACCACGTCATCCATTCCGGAAATGCCTCCCGAGGCAATGACCGGGACACGAATGCTCTTGGCTAAATTCTCTGTGGCTGCCACATTCGGTCCAACACTCATGCCGTCCCGTTCGATATCCGTGTACACAATGGCTGCAATTCCTTCATCTTCGTAACGCCTTGCGAGTTCTACGGCACCCAGGTTTGTCTCCTCGGTCCAGCCTTCGACCGCGGCCCGGCCTCTGTGCGCATCCACGGCCAGGAGCACCCGGTCAGAAAATTCGCGGCAGGCTGCTCTCAGGAATTTCGGATCCTTGAAGGCTGCGGTGCCCAGAATAACCCATCCCACCCCTTCCCTTATATAAGCCTCGATGTGGCTCATGTCTCTGATGCCCCCGCCTAACTGGACAGGGATGGACAGGGCTTCCACAATTTCCCCAACAGCCCGATGATTTACCGGCTTGCCTTGAACAGCACCGTCAAGATCCACCACATGGATCCTCTCTGCGCCCTTTTCGGCCCAGGCAAGAGCCATATCCACCGGATTTTCCGAGTAGACAGTCTCCTCCGCCATCCTTCCTTGTCTGAGCCTTACACATCGGCCCGCCTTAAGGTCAATCGCCGGGATAATAATCATGGGCAGTTTTACAATACCCCTTTTGTGGAAGGGACGGTGCCTCCCCGTCTTGCCTCGATGGATGCGGCCTGATCCAAAGCCTGGGCAAATGCCTTGAAAATCGCCTCGGCAACGTGGTGAGGGTCGTCTCCCGAAATAAGGTCGACGTGCAGGGTTATTCCGGATTGGTTCACGAGGGCACGAAAAAATTCTTTCAAGAGGTTAATGTCAAAACGGCCTGTCTTGCTTTCTTTTACGGAGACACGGTAAGCGAGGAAAGGCCGGTTCGAGAGATCAAGGACCACCCGGGCCAAGGCTTCATCCATAGGAACAGCCGCCTGACCGTAACGCTTCAAGCCTTTCCTGTCCCCCAGAGCCTCGCGAATAGCAGTTCCCAAACAGATACCCAGGTCCTCAATGGTGTGGTGATCATCAATTTCCGTGTCCCCTCGAGCCGCAATGGAAAGGTCCATGAAACCATGGGCAGCCGTCAGCCTGAGCATGTGATCCATAAAGGCTATGCCGGTGTCAATGTCCGCCGACCCCTTTCCGTCGAAGCTGAGTTCCAACCGGATATCCGTCTCTTTGGTCTTTCTGCTTAGCTTTGCCTTTCTTTTCATGGGTTTTAATGTCTCCGTGGTGGGGTAAGCTTAGCCCCGCAAATATTTTTCCTGCAATCGAGGTTCCGAGCCATTCAAAGAGTTCGGAAGGGATGATCCCAAAATGGGGTGGCTTCACCATGCCGAAAAAAATGGTGGAGATGATGGGACTCGAACCCACGACCTGTGCGTTGCGAAGATAACTAATTGATAATAGGGAATAATCGCAAGTAAAGAGGATTAAAAACGCATTCAGGTAATTGTCTCCACTTCTAGTATTATAGTGAATCACAGTGAAAAGGCAATAAAAGGGGGGGTATTTTCCGGCTTCTGTTGACCAATGTTGACCAGCTCCCGCTAGAGACAAGGGCTCTAAGCTGCCGAATTGTGAGGGCTTTTGCTCTTTTGCTGGCCTCTATTCCGTTCTTGACCCCAATTTGAACGTCGTGCGGATCTCCGGACGAACACTCTCCGCTGTGGCGCCAGATCTCCACGATCCAAGGCCTTCTCGATCAATACAAAGGGCGTCTCATAGGTATATTCAAGATCAA
>JARRRH010000542.1:0-2620 GCA_037380925.1 Deltaproteobacteria bacterium
TTTCAGAATCCGTGATGTCCCTGTCCTTTACCTCCCTTATGCCGTCTTCCCCGTCAAAACGAGACGTCAGTCAGGCCTTCTGCCACCTCGGGTAGGGTATTCGAACCTGAACGGCATGGACGGGGAGCTGCCTTTCTTCTGGGCCATCACGGATCAAGCGGATGCCACCTTCTATGAACGCTTTATGAGCGAGCGTGGTTTTATGCAGGGATTGGAGGGCCGTTATGTGGCCGAAGAGGACTCAAAAGGGATTGTTCTTTTCAACATCCTTTCAGACAGGGTGAAGACCAAGGACCTGGGGGACCCGGATCAGGCCGATCTGAGCCCTTTTCCCAGGACCAACCAGACCCGTTACTGGCTGAGGGGCGGGATGGACCAAGCCCTCCCTCTGGATGTGGCGCTCCGTCTTGATGCGGATTACGTAAGTGATCAGGACTATCTTCGGGAATTTGAGACGGGTCTTTTCGGCTATCAGGCTAGACCCGAACTCAGGAATACCTTCCACCGGCCTTTTCAGGAGATCCGGTCTCCAACAAGAAGGTCCGGCCTGCGACTGTCTCGGGATCAAGAAAACTACAGCGTTCAAGCCTCGGGCGCTTACTATGAAAAGGCGGAAGATCCTACGGTAGATGAAACGCCGCAGCCTTTTGGGTGGTTCTTTGAGATTCTGCCCAGACCGGTCCAGGACTTTCCTCTCTTTTTCGGGCTTGTCTCCGACTACGATTATGTGTGGCGGGAGGCCGGCTTAAAGGGCCATCGCTTCTCTTTCACGCCTCTCCTGTCAACCCCCATGTGGCTGGGGCGATACCTGGAATTCGAGCCGTCCTTTCGATATAGCCTGAACACACAATGGATCGAGGGTGACGATGTGGATCAGGATCGCCGGACCACAGGAGCCTACGATTTTCGGGGGAGGGTGTCCACAACCCTGGAGAGGGTCTATGATATGGACTGGATGGGGGCAAAACGGTTGATGCACAAGTTTTTCCCCTCTCTCACCTATCGGTACCGGGTTCCGGAGCACGAAGAGAGGCTCCAGCCTTGGTTTGAGCCGATTGAGGAAGAGGGGAAGGTGAACACCCTCACCTTCACACTAGAGAACTTTCTGGATGTGCGTCAGGAAAATGACAAGGGAGAAGTCCGCTACAATCAATGGGCTACTTTTGCCTTGAGTCAGGCGTACAATATCGACGAAGCGAGGCGAGAAGACAATCGGGACCGGCCCAGGCAGCCGTTTGAGCCGCTCTCAGGAGAGGTCATGCTCAGAATTTTGCCCTACGTGGATCTCAGGGCAGAAGCCGCATGGGACCACTATGACGAGGGCATTGCCTTTGCAGACGCGACCATGGAGGTGAAAATTCCCCGGTCGGGAGGCCGAACCGATCATATTTCCCTGGACTACGAGTATGAGAAAGACGGAAAAGAAAGCATTACCTACACCTTGGATGTCAATCTTCTTTACGGCTTTGCCGCAGGCATTGCCCAGACACGAGATCTGGGCCTAGAGAAAGACAACACCACCAGGATCTATTTGGACTATCAGTCTCAATGCTGGGGGCTGAGGTTTTCCGCTGAAAGCCTGGACGAGGTAAACACGATTATGGTCACCTTTCGCCTTCTTGGGCTGGGACAAGTGAGTAATCTGTGACGGGTTCGTGATTTTGAAGTCCCGTCAGAGCCAGAATACAAGAAGACCCAACGCCCAACAATAGGGGGCAAAATAGAAAATTTTTCCCTTGTGGATCAGGGTCATGAGGACTTTGAGGGCCACTAGGCCCACCAAAGCGGAGGTGAGAAAACCCAAAAACCAAGAAAGCAGATTTAGCCGGGTTCCGTCAAGGTCGCTCAACTGAACAATCATAGCACCCAGGATGGCAGGCAAGGAGAGGAGAAAAGAAAAGCGCGCCGCCAAGTCCCTTTCGAGTTTAAAGAACATGCCGCAAACAATGGTCGTCCCTGACCTGGATAGACCCGGGGCGATAGCAAGCCCTTGGGCCGCCCCCACGGCGAGGGCGGCAAAAAGGCCCACCCGTCTGCGCCGGTTGTATTGTGCCGGGATGAACTTGACTGCCGCGAGGAGAGTCCCCGTGCACAGGAGCATGACACCGACCGCAGTGAGGGACGCAAAAAGACGCTCCAAAGGGGCTCGTAAGAACAAGCCGATGAGGCCGGTGGGCAGGGTCCCGATGACAACCCATAGGGTGAGGGAAGCATAAGCATTGTGCTCCAAGTCTTTCGCGGCTTTTTCGCCGTGACGGAGCTGGGCGGCAAAAATCCACGACTCGGCCGCCATGTTCTTCAGATCGGTGCGAAAATAGAGGCAGACAGCGGCAAGGGTTCCCACATGGAGACCCACATCGAAGAGCAAAGCCGGTTCCGTGTAACCGAGGAGATTCTGAAACAGCACAAGGTGACCGGAACTGCTGACGGGCAAGAACTCGGTCAATCCTTGGACGACACCCAAGAAGATGCTTGAAGGGAGATCCATCGAATGCATTCCGTAGCTGGGTTGTAAAGCACCATATAAGAAACCCTCCTGTCTTGGCAAGTTGAAACTGTCACCGGAAAGTAGCGTCGTTCGGCCCGGCTTGACAGGCCATAGCCGTTCCTCTATAGTAAG
>JARRRH010000543.1:0-3965 GCA_037380925.1 Deltaproteobacteria bacterium
CTGAAAAAACCTGGCCCCGGAACCCCTCTTCCTGGCGAACAAAGCAGCTGTACTTCGCCCACGCAGCTCTTACGGATATCCATGGACGACGGTTTTACCATGATGAACACATGGCAAGAGGCGCTGTTGGTCTGGCGGGGGTCCAACAGGAAGGGGGCCTCATAAAGATCTTCCTGGGAACCTGGTCTGCTGTCTTGGAAAACCGGGAACACAGACTCTTGGCAACCAGCGCCCTTTTCGCCTTTGACCTCACCTGTAAAGCCGTGAAGCCGGTGATCCTGCACGGTAACCGCGGATACAGCCTCAAAGGCAAGAAACGCGAGAGCGCCAGCTGCTACTACTCTTATACCCGCTTGAAAACGTCCGGCTTTCTGAGCTTGAACGGAGAGACTTACAGCGTAGAGGGAACCGCCTGGATGGACCATGAATACAGCAGTGCCCCTCTTGAGGAGGATCTGGTTGGCTGGGACTGGTTCAGCCTCCAGCTCCAAGACCAGACGGAACTGATGATCTATCTTCTCCGTGGCCGTGACGGTTACCCCAGCACGTCATCTGCGGGCACCTTTGTCGAGTCTTCAGGAGAGGCCCTGCATTTGAATCATGAGGACTTTCAAGTTCAGGTGCTGGGTCACTGGAAAAGCCCCCATTCGGCTGCGCTTTATCCGTCGCGGTGGAGAATCCGGATTTTTCCCCTGGACCTTGATCTCTCTATCCTGCCAAACCTCCCCGACCAGGAACTTGTCACGGATCAAAGCACTCAGGTCACCTATTGGGAGGGAAGCGTCTCTGCCATGGGGCGGGCTCACGAAAAACCCGTTGATGGCGTAGGATACGTGGAAATGACCGGCTACGCAGACCCCTTTAATCTGAACCCCTAGGCTGTCCGGATGGGTTTACCGTTACATTCGAAACCCGAGCCGGTAATTCCTTGCCACTCCCAGTCCTCGTTTACCTTCATGCCGAGTCGGCTGAGACCACTTTGATAAATTGGCCTGTGTCATCGCAGGATGACGCGTTTTGCCATTTTCAGGGAGGAAGCTGACACATTTCTGTTTGCCGCCCTCTCAGCAGCAAACAGAAATAATCTTCTCTGTGTCCTTCGTGCCTCAGTGGTGAATCCCAGTTTTCCCTTGACTTTTCTCTTGAAATTGCTAGTGTTTAAGGCTAGCTGGGGGATCGTTCAGTGGCAGGACGACGGGTTCTGGCCCCGTTAACCAAGGTTCGAATCCTTGTCCCCCAGCCATCATAAAATCGCGGTTCCATCTTACGATGTTGAAGCGGTGCCAGCCGCCCGGTCCCATCGTCTAGCGGTCTAGGATACCGGCCTCTCACGCCGGAGACACGGGTTCGATCCCCGTTGGGACTGCCAACTTCCCCGTAGGCCCCGCTCTTGTGGTTTGCATCAAAGTTTGCTGGCCAGGCTTGCAACTGACTTCAAATTCCGTATGACACATCGTTTCTTATTCCCTTGAGCGAGTATGCTGGCTGTGAGATGCCTGATGGCATGGGTCCCAAATGCTTTCACCTCTGCCTTCTTGCAAAGAGCACGCATCCATGTACGTCGGGACCTGTAAGGCTTACCAGTATCGGGCTCAGGGAAAACCCACTCAGTTGAAGCTTTCTGTCTGTGGAAAAGCAGCGTGTCGAAAAGCTCCTCCGTCATCGGCAACCAGTCATATTCCAGGGTGCCATCTGAGCGTTTGCGGGTATAAAGCCGCACTCTCTGCTCCCCGAAATCCACATCCTCCCAGCGAAGCCTGAACAGCTCCCCTCTTCGAGCAGCAAGATGGAGATAAGCCAGCAGCATCACCTTGTCCTGTCCCTCTGCGACATCGTAGACCTTCCAGAAATCCTTCTCCGGCGGCACATAGCGCCGCTGCCGTTTCTCCGGGAAGCGATCAACCAGGCAGGGGTTGGGCGCAGGCAAGCCCATGTACTTCATCCCCCAGTTCCAGGCCGCCACCAGGTTCTTGCGGTCCTTATTGGCCGCATATCCCGACCGAGCCTCAAACTGATCCTGAAGATAAGCCAGCACATGGCCTGCCTTGAGATCCTCAGCCGGCATCTCAGGACCCACACCCGTGTGCTTGAGAAAGAGCTTGAACATGGCTCGTTTTTCCTTGTAGGTCTTCTCGGTGAACTTCCTTGCGTAGTTCAGGTAAGCGGTCGCCCAGTCAAGCAAGCAGACCATGGGGATCTTCCCGTTCCATTCTTCCGGGGGAAGCTTTTTCTGCGCCACTTCCCATCCCATTGCCTCTTTTTTCGTCACAAACGTTTTCTGTTTTCGCATCACCCCTTTCCTCGCTTGGGCGATCCATTTCTGTCCCCTTTTGTATGGCATTGACAACCTCCTTTTCAAAGAACAGATAACGGCGTCCCAAGCGTATTCCGCCCAGCTGCCGATAATAGTCTCGGACGGTCTTGGGGTCAAGCCCGAGGAACCGGGCGAGTTCCTCGGTGGTCAGCCGCTTACCTAGATGTTCTTCCAAGGTGCTCATAAAAGTTGATTTTGCTATAAGTTTAATGTGGTTAATAGGCCTAGAACGCAGCCCAATTCGCCTTTATCGCGTGCTCATTTTTTGCCTGACTCACAGGATTCCAAAAGCTTTGCGTAGTAAGTCGGGTCTCCGTCATCCGGGTCGTACTCAGCCTTTGCCCGGGTTTTTCGGGTCCCTAGCAACCTCACGTAAGCGTTTACCAGTGAAGCGTACGAAGAAATTTTCTCGGCGCCGCCCCCCTTGTCCTCGATCTGCTTACCAATCGCGAGCACCGCTCCCCTAACCGATTTGATGTCTTTTCGTATTGCCATATTTACCTCCTGAAATGTCTTGTGAATGAATAGTTGCGCCTGTCATCATATAGAGAGGATTGTGGTCGCTTGCTGTTTCTTCTCCCTGTGGCGTTACTAAAATGGAAATTCGCTCATTTTGGGCTGAAGTCTTTGCAGGCCCCCTGCATTGGAAATCTCCCGGCGTTCAGATGCTCACATCGCCGAAAGGACTGGGCGGTGACATGCTCCGGGTTCGCGGTTTCAAAGTCCACCAGATGAGCACAGTGGGCGCAGATTGTTGTACTTTTCCCCGGGTTATACTGCGGCGTAGCGTTGAAGTTTTGTGCCTGGATGTTGTCGTCTCTGGCTCTAGCGTCCCTGCACCAGTAGCCACATTCGAAGGGGCTTGATGCCCCGGTTGCCTCGTCAGCTAAGGTACGCAATTTTTCCCCGCAGTTGGCTGTCGAAATCGAACGGTTTCCATGAAGCGCCTCCGTGGGGGTGGTATCCTCCCGGGTTTCATTTGGGGTTTCAGTTTTGGGTTTTATCCCGAATGATAAAAGTGCCTTGTTTAGGTCCATTTTTTCCACCTCCTAGCGTGTTGCGACTCCAAAGATTCGGATGGAGTTAGGAGGTTTCACTGACCTCCTAACTCCTCCTTAGGAGGGAAATGCCCGGAACCCGGTATTTGTCCGAAACTATTCAAGTTTTTTAGGTTCTCCTGAACCCGGAGAACCTCCCGGAACCCGGAAGTCTAACTTATTGGAAGCGTTAAGAATCGGAGTTCCGGGTTCTGGGTTGTACTGACTAGGGCATCCCATATCAGCGGGACCTCCAGGGCCTTGCTGCTCTCCCTCAGGGCGTGTGTGACCTGAGCTATTTGGGGATTGACAGCACATGTATGGTGCGATTTTGCGCATTCCTCGTTGAGGTTTCGATGATTTTTCCATTTGATATGCCCTTTTTAATTACTTGAGCCAGTTTGTCCCGCCCGTAACCTGACAAGGTGCCCATGAAATTCTGACAGAACTGATTTTTCGTGTATCTTTTGTCCTTCTTCTCCTCGGCTGTTATTGTCTCGATGATCTGCTGCAGGACAAAATCGTCCTGGTTGGAGTCAGCCCGGTCAATGTTCGCAAGGCGGAGAACACCGTTTTCGCTTCGCTTGAGAAAAAAGTCTTGCTCGGGTGGACCT
>JARRRH010000544.1:0-2616 GCA_037380925.1 Deltaproteobacteria bacterium
TTTCATAGGTCCCTACACAGTAGCCCTGGGCCTGATGATTTTTCTTTTGATTCTGATGTTCAGGCCACAGGGACTGTTTGGCAAGGAATAGGGAGACACAACTCGTGAGGGCTTGGAAACGGCTCCTGGCATATGCTGTAATTGTTGTTCTGTTAATCATCCTTCCAGCGTTAACCGAGAGAACGGATGTGTTAACGTGGTTCTACCTGACTCTGCTCTATGTCACATTGTCCCAAAGTTGGAACATCATAGGCGGGTATGCAGGTCAGCAGAACCTAGGACATGCTGCCTTTTTTGGAGCGGGTGCCCTGAGCGCACGTTACATCTGGCTCCATTTTGGGTTACCCCTGCCTCTCGCTCTTCTGGGCGGAGCTTTGGTAGCCATGGCTTTTGCTATCGTTATCGGGTTTCCGGCCTTCAGGCTGAAAGGTATATACTTTATCATTGGGACCCTTGTGCTAGCTGAGATATTGAGATTGGTCTTTGACACCATTCTTCCACGGGCTGATGTCATGCCTATGAAACTTCTCGCTACTTACAGCTTGCTTCCCCGATATTACCTCACACTGCTGTTTGCGGTGGTGACTGTCGGTGTCGTCTATTGGTTAAGTCGCTCCAGGCTTGGGCTGGGAATGATTTCTGTTCGTGAGGACGAGGATGCGGCTGAAGCCTCCGGGATCAACACTCGAAGATACAAGCTCGTGGCATTTGCCATCAGCACCTTTATCGCCGGGTTGGCCGGCGGGCTCTACGCCTATTATGGGGTCGCCGTAAAACCGGGCGGCCTGTTTGAAGCGGTCTGGACCTTTGACGCGGTAATTATAGTCTTTGTAGGGGGCGTGGGCACGATTTTGGGGCCGATAATCGGATCCGCCTTTTTCGTGTTGCTGAAGCAGTTGCTCTCCTCGTATTTGCCGGGTGGAATTCATGTTGCGGTATTCGGCGTTCTGTTTATTATAGTCGTCTTGTTTTTGCCTGGGGGATTGATAGAGCTCATGACAAAATTTCGTAAGCGTTTTTCCCGTGTTGCGTCCTTAAAACGGAGTGACAAAGTTGTTTGATTTTCTCCAGCATTGAATCGGCTGCCGCGGGGAGCTTCACTAGTTTTGTTCTTGGGACAAGACCCCTAAAGAGGATAAGAAAAATTGATTCTTGAAGTGAGAGATCTGTTTCGGTCGTTCGGAGGCTTGACAGCCATTAGAGCCCTTGACCTCCATGTAAGTGAAGGTGAGACAATCGGTCTTATTGGACCTAACGGCTCCGGAAAAACGACATTTTTCAATCTGGTGAGTGGTGTTCTCAAGCCTGATGGAGGTGTAATTACCTTCGGCGGAAAGGACATAATTGGCCTCAAGCCTCACAAAATATGTCAGATCGGCATAGCCAGGACTTTTCAGTTGACCAAGCCTTTTGCACAGATGACAGCCTTGCAAAACGTTATGATAGGAAGGATGTACGGAAGCGAGCCGGTTCAGAACATGAAACAGGCCAAAGAGGAGTGCGAACGCATCCTGGAATTTGTGGGCCTGGGTGAAAAGGCCTTGCTCTTGGCCTCATCGCTAGGGATCGTTGAGCGCAAGAGGGTGGAGATTGCCAGAGCACTGGCTACAAAACCGAAACTGCTGCTTCTCGATGAAATGATGAGCGGATTGACGCCCACAGAGATGGAAGAGGCGTTGCGGTTGGTGAAGGCGATCGCAGATTCCGGGGTAACCCTTATAGTTGTGGAGCATGTGATGAAGGCGATATTGGATATCTCGAACAAGTTGGTTGTTCTGAACTATGGCGAAAAGATCGCAGAAGGCTCCCCGCATGAGGTGGTCAAGAATCCCAAGGTTATCGAGGCCTATCTGGGTGATTAGAGCACTTAAATTTTTTAGTGTACCTACAGGCAATATTTTCCATTCACTCTATGTAAATCCTGCCACCGTATTCTTTGCCGGCGAGGAGAATTATAACGATCCACAAGAGGCGTGCGGAGCGACGAGAACGCAGGTGGTGTTTATGCATTCTCCTGTTGCAGGCATTCAGGGAGGGAGTTAAATATACATAGATCAAGTATAAGAAAACAGAAGAGCACGGTGGGCCAATTCGAGACAGACGGGTTACCTGTATACCTGCAAAGGAGGAACGTGTATGGACGTAAAAAACAGCGTGCGAGATGCTGGACCTTTTTATCATGGGCGGGCAACAGCACCTGGGGACAAAGAGGAAGTGGGATACACTTTTTGTGACGGCTGCAATGAAGTTCCCTTTTGCGGCATAAAGTTTTACAAAAAAGGCAATGTGGTCACCCGTATAGAACCATGGCCCGGATTTCCCGCGTCTCCTCTTTGCTCAAAGGGCTATGGCACACTCCAACGCCTTTACAATCCAAACCGGCTCAAGTACCCCATGAAGCGCACTAATCCGAAGGGCTCACCGGATCCGGGATTCATTCGAATCTCCTGGGATGAAGCATATGACACCATCGTGGGGCATCTAAAGCGCATCAAAGAGGTCTACAGCCCTCATGCTGTTTTCTTCTATGTCGGGGATCCTAAGGAGCCAAGGGCGGCGGTCCAGCGCTTGGCTGCGGTCTACGGGTCGGCCAATTACGGTTGTGAAAGCTCCACT
>JARRRH010000545.1:0-2615 GCA_037380925.1 Deltaproteobacteria bacterium
GGCCCTGAAGGTCGCGCTCATTGTTATTCCCCTGCTCATGGCCCTTTCCGGTTTTCTGGGCCCATCGAATTTCTGGTCCAACATATCAAAACACGGCCCCCTCGTCTTCCAGGCTATTATGACGGCCATACTGGCAGGCGCCGTGCTCACCCCCCTGCTTCTTCCTGTGCTCCCGGGACGAGCCTTCTCTGTTAAGGGGCTTTTGCCGGCGCTGATCGGCGCCCTGTTGCTGCTACTTTTTCGATGGGGTGATCTTGGGACATGGTCACTTCGTCTCGAAGTGATCGCATGGGTTCTCTTGGTTCCTGGGACCGCGACCTATCTCTCAATGAACTTCACAGGCGCTTCCACCTATACCTCCCTTTCCGGGGTAAAAAAGGAGATGCGATTGGCGTTGCCCCTTCAAATCGGCGCCTGCGCCACGGGGCTTTTGCTCTGGGTTTCTTCCGTGTCTTTTCTTTCAGGAGCGTAAAGGATGAATCGACTCGTCTATCTCAGAAATGTGGTGACCCTTAAGCTGGACCCTCAAAAATGTGTCGGTTGCGGCATGTGCACCCTTGTTTGCCCGCACGCGGTTCTCAGCCTCGCCAACGGCAAGGTGCAGATCGCCAACCGCGATGCGTGCATGGAGTGCGGCGCCTGTTCCACCAATTGCCCTGTGGAGGCGATCACGGTTCAGGCCGGCGTAGGCTGTGCTGCTGCGGTCATCAACACCGCCCTGGGGCGGAAAAACACGTCCTGCTGTTGTGTTTTAGAGCCGCAGAAGGGTGCGGAAACAGGCTCCGATCAATCGTCTACGCGCGTATCATCGACCTGCTGCTAGTTCCAAAATCCCCTCACCCTTTTCTAGGAACCCGTATTCTATTTGAAAGCAGCTAAATGCTCAAAAGCCTATCGCCGCTTTTCAAGACTTTTGTAAGCGGCTCTCCCCAATACTTTACCTCTACATTCATTTTCTCCAACGTCTCTGTCACACCCAGCAGGTCCGCGCACGCCTTGCAGGCGGTTATGTGCACACCGGCATCCAGCGCCTCCTTGATCTTCCCCTGGATTCCGGTGTTCTCTGCGGACATTTTGGCGGGTGCTCCCCAAATGATCAGTGTTACCTTTTTCCACCATCCCTTGCGCAGAGAATTCACGCCATACATAAAAACCATTTTCTCAGCGGTAATCGGGTCACCATTGGTCCATAGAATGTAGAGATGATCATTTTCTCCCACAGAGTACCTCCTATCGGTGATTCGTGAGCTGCTGCCGTTTTCGGCGTCCCTTTTCCACATCGCTCCGAATTCGTGTAAAAGGACACCGCCCCATCAGGAGCAGGGCTTGCACATTTTGAGGAGTCTTTCCATTGAATACCTCCGGGGCGGAGGTTACGGCCGGAAAGCGTAGTTCGAAGCTTATGGAACAGAGAAAATGCTCATAAGTCAAGGAAAACCGGTTCGGCCGCCATTATGGCTTCCTGCCCTAATCGGGCGTAAGATCAGGCAAATAAAGTGTCTGGACATCTCTCTTGAAAAGGTCTACCCTCGCCATAATCTCCGTAGAAGCCAGCCTCCCGGCGAGCTTTCAGTATGCCCCTCTTTTGAATGTGGTAGACATGGTCCTAAGTGCACCAACGATGAAAGAAAACAATGGATCTTTTGGGATCTGAAACACGGACTCAATGGGGTCGGCTGATTCTACTTGTCGGCGTCGGAATCGTGGCCGCTTTTCAAATCGGCAAGGCCCCACCAGCCCTTCCATTGCTCCGAACAGATCTTGGCTTGACCCTTTTCCTGGCCGGGTGGGTTCTCTCGGCATTCAACTTCATGGGGGCGCTCGCAGCTCCCGTGGCAGGTGCGGTTTCCGATTGGTTCGGACATCGTCGTTTGATTCTTTTCGGTCTCGGGATTATGGCAGTAAGCAGCTTCGTGGGGTCATTCGCACGAGGCCCGTCTCTGCTTCTGGGGACCCGGTTTTTGGAGGGGTTGGGATATATCATCATCATTGTATCGGCTCCCGGACTGATTATCAAAGTCGTGAACCGTCAGGATATGCGGGTTGTATTTGGCATCTGGGGCAGTTTCATGCCGGCCGGAGGGGCAATCATGATGATTCTCGCTCCCATCCTCATAGCGGGTTTCGGATGGCGCGGTATGTGGCGCATTAATGCGGGCCTTGTGTTTGCATTTATGACCTGGCTTGCATGGACTACTCGGGATCTGGCAGGCGGAAAGAGTCAGGACAAACTTTCCTCAATAAAATTGCTGAATGACATCCGGCTTACCCTGAAGACCCCTGGCCCCGTTTTGCTTGCTCTCTGTTTTGGCTTATATGGTTTCCAGTTCCTCACGGTCCTGGGTTTTTTGCCGACCCTACTCTTCGAGGAGGCAGGGCTGGATCAGGGGTTGGCATCCGTATTGACCGCAATCGCTCTAGCCGTCAGCGTCCCCGGCAACTTGCTGGGTGGATGGTTGATGCAAAGGGGGGCGAAAAGGTGGACACTGATCGCGACCGCAAGCATGACGATGGGCCTTTGCGCCTTCGGCATATTTTCAGGAAGTACAAGCTTTTTATTCCGATACACGGCCGCGGTGGTATTTATGGGAATCGGCGGGATCCTCCCGCCCACA
>JARRRH010000546.1:0-2615 GCA_037380925.1 Deltaproteobacteria bacterium
TTTTGATTGTCCTCCTAGGTGCTGCTCTTCTCCTGTTCAGACTCTTCTGGACTTACATCTCCGCCATCGTCCTCGCCCTCCTCACAGCCAGCGCGTTTCATCCTCTTTACTCATGGCTCAGGCGCAAAATCGGGGGCAGGGAGCATGCCGCAGCATTGGTCATGACCATTGTGATATTTTTCGTGGTCATCTTCCCCATGGGTTGGTTCGTAGGAACTCTTTCCAATGAGGCCTTCGACTTCTATGGGAGAACCCGGGACGCCGTATCTCTGAGTGAGATCCGCGAATTCTTTCAGGGCGACTCCATATGGGCCCAACGAATACGAAAGGCCCAGGAATATTTGGGCATTGAGCTCAGCACTCAGGCGATCGAGCAACTCGCTGCATCTATCGGCAAGAACGTGGGACTCTATCTGTCGCGACAAATCAAGTCCGTGGCCTCCAACCTCCTCAACTTCCTGGTACACTTCTTTTTGATGATGCTCACCGTCTACTACATACTCCGCGATGGGGATCGGCTCAAAAACTACATTTCAGAACTTCTCCCCTTTCCCATGGGGCAGCAGAATCTTGTGGTGAACAAGTTCCGGGAGATGGCAAGAGCCATTATTTTCGGCAACGGGGTCAACGGGATTATCCAAGGCGTCTTGGGCGGGATAGGTTTTTTCCTTTTCGGCCTGCCCTCTCCTTTTCTCTGGGGTACCATCATCGGCTTCATGGCCTTTCTGCCGATTATCGGCTCGTCCGTTGTATTCATTCCTGCGGGTATTATCTTGCTCCTTCAAGGCAAGCACGGCCTTGCTCTGGCTTTTCTCATATACAATGGACTTTACAGTGCTATCATGGAGTACTTGGTCAAGCCCCGACTGATCGGCAAGGAAATGCGGATGAACCCCCTTCTCGTGTTTTTCGCCATCCTTGGAGGAATGAAGCTGTTCGGAATTTTGGGAATTATCTATGGTCCCCTGATCACCACCATATTTCTCACTCTGGCTGAAATTTACAGGCTGGAGTACAAAGAAACCATGGCCTAGCAACGGGTAGTATGGGCTTGACTATCAAGGAAGCCTCGCTGTATGATCCTTGCATGGCTTCGGACTTGTTTAAGGAGACGGCTAAATGGATTCTCGCAAGATTCTCAAAGGGAAAAGGGTTCTTGTAGTCGATGACGAGGAAGACATCCTGGAGCTGGTAAGTGATCTCTTGGAGATGTGCAAGATCGATACGGCCTCCACGTTCGAAGAGGCAAAAGAGCTGCTTGAGAACAACACGTACCACATCGCCGTCCTGGATATTATGGGCGTGAGAGGCTATGATTTGCTTGAGATCGCCAATGAACGGGGCATTCCTGCCTTAATGCTCACAGCCCATGCCCTGACCAAAGAAGACCTGAAGAAATCCGCTGAGAAAGGGGCGTCCTTCTATGCCCCCAAGGACGAAATCAACAGACTGGATCTTTTCATCGCAGATGTGCTCGAGGCCAAGGAAAACAACAAAAACATTTGGGCCCGTTGGTACGAGAGACTGAGCGGCTTCTGTGACCGACGATTTGGAAAGGATTGGAGGGAGCAGGATCGCGAATTCTGGGATCGCATCATTAAGTACTGAACTGCACCGGTTTGTGCCCTTCATCCCTGCCCTCTTCTTCGCCGGTGGAACCTCAAAAGCCCAAGACCCTGTTTGGGCGCTTATTCCGCTCTTCCTTCTGATGAAATCCGCATGATCGCCCCACCACCGGGCGCTTCAAGGAGGTCTAGCTATGATAAGCAAGGTCGGTATCACCATCACGCAACACATCTTGGACCACGAGCGGCAAAACCCGGAGGCAACCGGTGCCTTTACGCACCTCCTGAACGAATTGATCGTTGCAGCCAAGGTGATATCCCGCGAGGTGAACAAGGCAGGACTTACGGACATTCTCGGTGCCACAGGGGACCTTAACGTTCAGCAAGAAGAAGTCCAAAAGTTGGACGTGTTTGCCAATCGCGTGATTATTGAGCGAATGCAGCACATCGGTCAGTTGTGTTGCATGGGTTCGGAAGAGCTGGCCGATCTCATCGAGATTCCTGACAAGTACCCCAAAGGCAACTATATTCTCCTTTTTGACCCTTTGGACGGCTCTTCAAACATCGACGTCAATGTCAGTATAGGGACCATTTTCGGGATTTACAAAAAAGTCAGTGATGCGAACGTGGACTACACCCTCAATGATGTGCTTCAACCGGGAATCAAGCAAGTGGCGGCGGGCTATTTTCTTTACGGATCGAGCACCATGATGGTCTATTCCACAGGCGACGGGGTTCACGGTTTTACTCTGTACCCCAGTGTGGGCGAGTTTCTTCTCTCCCATCCCGGAATTCGCGTCCCGGAAAAGGGGAAAATTTACAGCGTCAATGAAGGGTACTATGGGTACTGGGACGAGAAAACCAGGGCTCTCATAGATTACTTCAAGGCAAAGGACAAGGAAACGGGTCGACCTTACAAAGCCCGTTATGTGGGGAGCCTCGTGGCCGATTTTCACAGAAATCTTCTTAAAGGGGGCATTTTCATGTATCCCGCTGACAAGAAGGACCCGCGGAAGCCCTCTGGAAAACTGAGGCTTATGGTTGAGGCGA
>JARRRH010000547.1:0-2613 GCA_037380925.1 Deltaproteobacteria bacterium
TTGAAATCCACACCCACATGGCCATGCTCCAGGATGCCCTAGGATGGAAAAACTTACGTTATGAAGAAGCTTTCTCTGGGGGACAGTTTGGTATCAAGGCGTCCATTACCTCTGAGGGAATCGCCGCTGCAGCTGCCCTCCATTTTAAACGCCCCATCCGTTATATCCCCAGTCTTGCAGAATCCATGCTACTGTCCTCAAAACGCCACCCCTTCACCATGAAGGTAAAACTGGGTGCCGATGCAGGTGGGAGGTTAACCGCCTATGCCAACGAATTTTTGGTGGAAAACGGAGCCTACCAGATTTTGGGAATTATCGTCATTGTTCGCGCCTTGCAGATGCTCTCCGGATCCTACAACATCCCCAATATCAAAGCCACTGGGCAGCTGGTGTACACGAATAATGCCGCAGGGAGTGTAGCGAGGGGGGCTGGTCCACCCCAGGTAACCTTTGCTCTGGAGACTGCCATGGACATGCTGGCCGACAAGCTGGGTATCGACCCCTTGGAATTCCGCCGGATGAACTCCCTCAAACCCGGCCAGAGCAAATCCACCGGGCGGGTCGTGGAACAATGGCCCTTCCCGGAGCTGTGCGATGCGATCCGGCCCCATTACGAGCGCGCCAAAAAAGAAGCTGCTGGCTTCCGGGACGGCCCGGTTAAGCGTGGGGTAGGCATTGGTACCCACGCTTTCGGCATCTCCAAGCCTGGAGACTCGGCAAAGGTAGTCATTGAGTTGGATCCGGATGGCGGGCTGAGCGTTTATGCCGCCGTGGCTGATCCCGGTGAAGGAAATGACTCCATGCTGACCCAACTTGCGGCCCACCTGATGGATTTGCCCATGGAAAAGGTCCGGCTCGTAACGCGCGATACAACCCGGACCACGGCAACCGGCCCGGCAGCGGGCAGCCGAATGACATACATGGCCGGAGGCGCCATGGTCAATGGCATCGAACAGTTGAAAGCGGCCATGGCAGAGGCCGGGGTAAATGACTATGAAGGGCTCAAAAAGGCCGGTAAGCCGCTTCGTTACATAGGGACCAAGAAAAACCAAGATGAAGGACCCCTTGACCCGGAGACAGGCCAAGGGCCCTCCTTTGAATCCCAAGTCCATAATATCCAGATGGCTGAGGTAGAGGTCGATACGGAGACCGGAGAGGTTCGAGTGATCAAGATGACCACCGCCGTGGATGCCGGGCCGGTGATTCATCCCCAGAACCTCGAAGGACAGCTCGAGGGCGGTATGGATCAGGGTGTCGGATTTGCGCTCAGAGAGGAATATGTCCATGGCCAAACCAAGGACTGGGTCACATTCAAGTTCCCTACCATAAAGACTGCTTTTGACACTGAAGTCATTATCAGAGAATCCCCGCTTGTAAAGGGGACATTATGGGCCACTTGGATTGTGGTTTTGACCATGTTTTCAACAGCTCCTGCTGTGATTAATGGTATCAGGGACGCTTGCGGTATCTGGATCTGTGATTTGCCGGCCACACCCGAAAAGATTAAGTCTGCGCTTGCTGAAAGGAAATAAGGAAATGGAAGCGTGATAGGATGTACTCTTTTCAAGGTACATAAAACTGTTCGACCTGGTGCACAGCGGCAAAGAAAAACGGTGAAAAATAGTATTCATTATAAGGAGTGTAAAGGTCTGATTGGCGACAATCAAGGGAGAGCAGAATCTTTGAGGTGCGCTGTGAATGCGAGATACTGCCCTAGGGCTCTTAATTGCAATCAAGTAGCCTAAAAGCCTGCTCACAATACCCGTAGCACACTAAAAGTTCTTCAAGATCCAGGACGGGCCGAGTTGAAGGCCAAGATACGCAAGCGTTTTGCAACCTTTCTGTATGCCGCTTTACCTCCGCTACTCTCGTGTTTCCAAATCCCATATCGTTCCGACCGAATAGGGAAATTTCTTTCCTAGGAATGGAAATTTTTTTCACTTTTTTACTGCAACTTTTTGCCCACCCATTGGTGTGTTTTTTTAGATCTCTGTAACAAGCTAAGATTCCACGGAATAACAGTCAGCCCACAGCAGAATTTGTGGCATGGAAGTTGCTGCCTACGTAATTCTAGTAGCTGCTTCGTAGCCCAGCGGCAGCGCTTCTAAGAAGATCTTATTATGTCCCACGTAATCTTTATAGAATCTTCAAGAGAGAAGCAGGCCTTGCCGAGAGAATATAATGATCAGATCGGAAATCCATATCTTAGGACCCAACAAGTTACAAAACGCGCTGATGGCATCCTACTTAGAAAGTGAAACGGGATTGCCTTGCTCTTATAGCAAAGACATGAATCTGTCCTGCGCCCTTAAAGGCGGGGACAGATCACTTGTCTTCTGGGACTGTTCCGGTTCCATCGTGGAGAATCTGTTAACCCAGTTGGACACCGGATCGGACTCAGGTTGCGCTGGAATCTTACCCGCGCTGTTTAATGCCGCTCTTGATAGAAAGGCCTATAAAGTTCATAGAGAGGCTGTCATTCGGGGGGTCCGAGGAATTTTCTTCGAAGATGACCCACCGGAAGTATTTGCCAAAGGTGTTTCAGTAATTCTCAAAGGAGAGCATTGGCTCTCACGGGATTTCTTGAACAAATGTGTTTTGGAGACAATGGAT
>JARRRH010000548.1:0-2611 GCA_037380925.1 Deltaproteobacteria bacterium
AATATCCACCATAGGGACTTTGGTCACCCCTTGAACAATGAACGCATTGATCGCCACAGGCGGAGTGATCATGCCCAATTCCGTCATCATACACATCAGGACCCCAAACCATACAGGGTCAAAGCCTAACTGAATAATAACAGGGAAGAAGATGGGGACAGTAAGCAAAATCATGCCAAGTGTATCCAGAAACATGCCGAGAGGAATATACAAAGCAAGCATAGCCAGGACAATTCCAACTGGTGAAACAGGAAGCCCTGTTGCCCAATTACTCACCACAGCCGGGACACCTGCTATTCCGAGGAAAATATTAAAAATGCTCGCCCCGATGAGGATAAATAACATGTAACAAGTAATTTGGGCCGATTCTTTAAACGCGGACAGAAAAGCAGACCATGGCATGCGTTTGATCAAAGCAAGAACAAAAGCTCCGGAAGCACCAATAGAGCCTGCCTCAGACGGGGAAAATACGCCAACGTATAGACCACCTATGACCAGTACGAAAAGCCCTAACATCCCCCAAATACCTGATAAGGAGCGAAATCTCTCTTTCCAGGAAAAGGCCTGACCGGGAGGACCTAGGGAAGGATTTCTTCTGCACATAACAAATATTAACAGTATAAACAACGCTCCAAGCAGTAACCCCGGCAAAATCCCAGCGATAAATAAGGCTGCTATATTGGTTTCGGTAATAATTCCTAGGATGATGAAGATGGTACTCGGGGGTATAAGGATTCCCAAAGTTCCTCCTGCGGCAATCGTGCCGGTTGCCAGCCGAGAGTGGTAATTGTATCTTTTCATTTCAGGGTAAGCGATCGTCCCCATCGTAGCTGCCGAAGCTAGGCTGGAACCGGTGCAGGCTGCAAAACCGGTGCAGGCTGTCATTGTCGCCACGGCAAGCCCCCCAGGAAGCCTTGACAAAAATTTGTAGGCAGCATCAAAAAGGCTTTTGCTGATTCCGGAGTAGTAGGCTAACTGACCCATGAGGACAAATAACGGGACCGCGCAAAGAACGAAAGAGGCTACTTGGGCATAAGGATTCCCACCGAGAAGATTCAAGGCCGGCATTAAACCCTTCAGCAAAAACATCCCCCCAAAGCCCACGAAAATAAAAGAAAAACCAAGAGGTAAGCCCAATAATGCTAACAAAAGGAAGGCAATTACTGCTAGGATGCCAATCAGCAAAGGAGACATCTTAATTCCCTTTTTTGAGCTGAATTATGTTTTCAAGTATTTGGACCACCAGCACAAGGCTCAGCATTAAAGCTCCCAAGGGCACGAAAAGCTGGGGAAGAAACATAGGTACATCAATGGTGGGAATTGTTCTATCCATATGCCAATACACTATAGTTAAAATCCACCCTCGCCAAAGGATCAGGACTGAAATAAAAAGTGCACAGCCATTCGTAGCAGTGTCTAAGATAATCTTTGTTCGGGGAGACAAGTGTACAACCAAAAGCTCCATGGTCACATGTCCTCTGTTTTCCTGGGTATAACCCAACCCGAGAAGAACGATCGCGGGTAGGAGAATCTCGAAAACCTCCAGTGTCCCAAGGATGGGGTTGTTGAATAAGTATCTGCCTATGACGTCAACTGTACCCAGCGCCATCATAAAGAACAATAAACCCACACAAACATATCTGAGCGCACTATTCATCAAACGAACGCCCTTAGCCAATGTCTCATTTTCCTTAAGCATACAAATTCCTCGTTATCCCCCTTAGGTCGGCGGGTGTCCCTTCCCGGCTGGACAAGCAAGCCCGGGAGGGGACACAGTCAGCGTAAAATTAGCTTTTCCCGTCTTCACTCTCCTTCGCCAGAATGCCCCGTGGCTTGCCACGGGGATGGATGGGGAGGAGAGCCCTCCGAGGCTTTAGCGAAGGAGGGCTGATAGCTGTGGAGAGTTCCGCTATCCTTACCGGATGGCCGGCGGCTTGCCACGGGGAGGCTTCACTGTATGGGCAGGGGACTTCACTACTGCGGCAAAACGAACGGCTCTTTAACTCCCAAATTTTGCAACGCTTGATAAAAATCTGTAAGCGCCTTCTTCCCGGGAAGCCCTTTCGCCTCCACTTTATCGACCCACGTGCTGAATACAGGGGAAACCATCTTGTCCATCTTTTTTAATTCTGCTTCGCTCCATTCAACTGTTTCTACTTTATTCTTGCGCGCAGATGCAAAGCCCTTTCCATTATATTCGTGGAAGGTACGGGCTCCAAATAGACAGAGTTGCTCCCAGTTGTCTTCTATATATTGCTTGCCTGCTTCAGGTAATTTCTTATAAGGGGTTTTGTTCATGGCAAATGTTTGTGTCGTCGTTCCAAGGTTTGTCATAATGACATACTTTGCTATCTCACCAATTTTGAAAGCAACCGCCATGTCTCCGCAGGCCCATGTGCCGTCTATGATTCCCTTTTGCAGAGCGGTATATATTTCTCCTGCAGGTATGCTTACGGGTACTGCGCCGAGAGCTTTGCTTGCTTCTACATACGTTGGAGAAGGACATCTCAGCTTTTTCCCTATTAGATCTTCTGTATTGGTAATCTTAACATTGCTCCAAAGCTGGTATGGGCCAATGCCATAAAAGAAGAGAAATTTTACGTTATCATAG
>JARRRH010000548.1:2684-3842 GCA_037380925.1 Deltaproteobacteria bacterium
AATAGCCCTTCTTATACATTTCAATCATGGCCTTTGCAAACAGCTCCTCTGAGGAACACCGCAGGGGCAGTTCAAACATCTCTGTCATCGGGAAGACACCCGGTGTGTATCCAATATTAAATTGGCCCCAATCAATAATACCTTGGACCAGCCGTGTATAGAGTTCCGGCACCGGGCCTAATGCTGATGCAGTGTGCCAATTCGTTTTTACCATACCCCCGGTCGCCTGCTCCAGACCCTTGCCAAATTTCGGACCTATCAGCCTTGCTGGAGGGCTCATCGTGGGCGTCCATGTCTCACCGGTGAGCGTTACTCCTGCTGCTTCCGATACCGGGGTGTTGACTAGAGATAACGGTATAAGGCCTGCAAGTAGTGCCAAAACGACCATACCCATGGATACCATGATTCTGCCTCGAAAGAATTTTCGTCTCATTTCCTGTCCTCCTACTTTCTTTGGGTTAATAATGGCACGGTCAGTATTACCAGTTTTCCTCTCCAATCGATTCATGTTATCCTCTCCAGGATTAAGGCAAAGCCCATCCCGCCTCCGGCACACAGTGAAGCGACACCGAGGCTAAGGCCATCCGCCATCATCTCATAGAGGAGGGTTACGACCAGGCGGCAGCCCGTTGCACCGACAGGGTGTCCGAGCGCAATGCCGTTCCCATGGATATTCACCTTGCTCCGATCCAGGCCCAGTTCCTTTTCGCAGGCGAGATACTGAGCGGCAAAGGCCTCATTGATTTCAAAGCGTTCAATATCACCGAGACTCAGTCCGGCTTTTTCCAGGGCGCCTCGGATGGCAGGAACAGGGCCAATCCCCATGAAATCCGGATCCACTCCTGCCACATGGTATGCTTTTATCCGTGCAAGGCGCTTTAGGCCCAGCTCTCTCGCTCGATCCGCATCGGCCAGAATGACCGCCGAAGCGGCGTCATTCATTCCGCATGCATTCCCGGCAGTGACCGTTCCGTCTTTTTTGAATACGGCAGGGAGCTTGGCCATGGCCTCTAAGTTTGCGTCCCGCCTGACATGTTCATCGGTATCAAAAACAATAGGAGCTTTTTTGCGTTGCGGGATCTCGAAGGGGGTGATTTCGTCTTTGAATTTACCCTCATCGATCGCTTTGGCCGCTCGCTGATGGCTCAGGACCGCAAA
>JARRRH010000549.1:0-2610 GCA_037380925.1 Deltaproteobacteria bacterium
CTTGATGGTGTCGAAGATTTTCTCAGTGATTCCAATAACTGGATATCCTGTAAAGTCGCTTCGGAACTCTTCGAGCGAGCCAGCGTGATGCTCAATGATGAGCTCATCGCTTACAAAATTGCCAAATTCGCCGTTGAGAGGAGGACCTTGGGGTACACCCAGCAAATCCTGGTCAAGGCATTTTGGTCTCACAAAAAAGCCCTGAAACACGCCCAAAAAATCAACGACAGGTTCGCCAGGAATAAGCGTGTGGAGCTTGTGGAAGTATGGAACAACGGCGCTATTGTTCGGCTCCACTGGGACGATAACATGGCGATTTCAAAACATCTCTGCCTGATGAATCAAGGCACCTATACTTTCCTCCCTCTGATTTGGGGAGGCAGGCCTCTCCATCTGGAAGAGGTGCGATGTCGATTTGCCGGAGAGCCTTATTGCGAATACCACTTGAGGTGGCCTGCAAGAAACAGGTTCTATGAGGTATTCTCCAGGTTTTTCACCTCTAAGTCGGTCCTGATGGACACGATCAAGGAAATGGAGGCAGACAAGAATATCATCGAGCAGAAATACGAGGAGGTCAACCGGCTCAATCTGCAGCTGAATCAGAAAATCAAACAGCTCGTGGCCATTCAAGAAACAGGGAAGGCGATTCTTTCGGTGCTGCAACTTGACAGGCTTTTAAGCGTCATCATGAACCTTTTATCCAATGTGTGCCAGATCAATAGAGCCATCATTATGTTGGTCAACGAAAAAAAGGGCTGTCTGGAATATATCCATGGGATTGGGTTCGATGGCGATACTTTCGAGTTGATCAAGGATTATGAGATACCGTTGGATCGGGTCAGTAATTTGCTTGTGAGAGTGACCAGTACGGGACAGTCGGAATACATTCCTGAAGTAGAGAGTTCCAGCTTGAAGAAGGATAATATTCTTCTGGTCCAAGGAAGGCCGGTCTCTGCGTTTGTGGTCCCGCTTATCACCCGCTCTAAGGTGATCGGTGTCATTGCAACGGACGCTGTGGACAGCAAAGGCGTTCCCGAGGAGACGCGAGAGATCCTTGAGGTCTTTGCACCGCAAATTGCCATCGCCATTGAGAACGCACGACTTTACAAGAGCCTACAAGAAAAGATGGAAGATCTCAAGCGATCCCAGGCCTTGCTGAGCAGGGCGGAAAAGTTCTCCTTTTTGGGAAACCTGGCAGCGAGGTTAGCCCATGAGATCAAGAATCCCCTAACCGCGATTGGAACATTCATCCAGCTTCTACCGCTTAAATACGAAGATGAGGAATTCAGGGAGGAGTTTTACAAAGTTGCCATGGAAGAGACCATGCGAGTGAACCGCCTCATTTCAGAACTCCTGGATCTGGTAAAGCCTAAGGAATCCCACTTTGCTTACAGGGATCTCCATGAGCTTATTGATAAAATGATTCTGCTCGTATCTCCCCAGAGCAAAGCCAAGCGGATCGAAATCGTTCGGGGATTTGATCGCAGCATCGGCCAAGTATGGTTGGATGAGGAGAAGATGAAACAAGTCATCCTCAACCTCCTTTCCAATGCTGTGGAATTTACCCCTGTGGACGGACGTATCGAGATCTCTTCAGAGATCGATTTCAAAAAAGACTTGGGGAGAACAATCCGAATCGAGGTCAAGGACAACGGGGTAGGGATACCGCCGGCAATGATCGACAAGGTGTTTGAGCCTTATTTCACCACGAAACACAAAAGCAGCATTCACAACGGTACAGGACTGGGACTTTTTATTGCCCACCAGAACATGCAGGACCACGGAGGCGCCATAGAAGCCAAAAGCGGTGTCAACGAAGGGACAACCTTTATCCTTACACTTCCTGCCGAGCCTGCAGCGAATTTAGCCAGCTCGAATAAGGTCGCCCGCGATGAAAATTGAGCGGATCAAGGTACACCAAATCATTTTGCCCTTCTTAAATGATTTTTCTCATTCCCTTAAGAAAGGGCCTTTTGCGAGAAACGTTGTGGTGGAGATTGTGGCTGACAAGGGCGGACTCAGGGGGTATGGCGAATGCGCTCCCCGGCCTTACGTGACAGGGGAATCCCATGAGACCGTTCCCCGGAGCATCGGCCTTTTTCTCGAAACGGGTTCTTTTCCCTGGCACCTCGAAGATCTTTCCGAGATTTGGGATTTTGTCGATCATATGCCTCACCATAAGGGCTATAATGCTGCGCTCTGCGCCTTAGAGACGGCCATGCTGGACATCCTTGGAAGGGAAGAAGAGCAGCCCATTGTTGAGTATTTCCCCAAGACTTTCTTCACTGGGCTTGTCCATTACGGAGCGGCGTTTCCTCTGGACAACCGGAAAAGGATTACTGAAATGGCCCATAGGGTGAAAAGAATGGGCATCTATCGCTTGAAACTGAAAATGGGCCCTCATTTGGGCGAGAATCGAGATATTGCCGAGGGGATACGCGCTGTTTTCGGAAATGATGCTGATTTGAAGATTGACATCAATGGGGCCTGGCACCATGATGTGGCGTTTGAGCATCTCACGCTCATCAAGGAATTCGGAGTAAAGGTGGTTGAACAGCCTATGATGCCCGGCGACCCCGGAATCTTCAGCTTTGCGAAGGCGTTGAAGTC
>JARRRH010000550.1:0-4421 GCA_037380925.1 Deltaproteobacteria bacterium
CTCACCCTTGTAATACCCGGAACTTTTCAGTTTCCCGCAGAGAGCGAGAACCACCGGGGCCTGGATAATGCCCTTGGACGCGGGGTTATTTTTTAAAAGGGTCTCCTGAAGCTTCTCTTTCATGCCCGGGTCTTTGACCAGCACCACTTCCCAGCACTGGGTGTTGGCCCAGGACGGAGACCACTTTACGGCTTCCAGGAGCTGTTGAAGGTGCGCTTCAGGAATCGCCTTTTCCTCGTATCTGCGTATGCTGCGTCGAGCTTTAATCACGTTCATAAGATCAGTCATTGAAATCCCTTCCTCTCTTCAATTCACGCCCTGCAACCATAATGAGCCAGTGCAACGTGGACATATAAGACACGAACTGTTCTGTCAAGAACCAAACACCATGATGCGTTCGGCTTCTGCACACCCCTTCTGCCTGACCCCGTATTCCTCCGCCAGCCTCTCGTCGTAAGGGGCCCGTCGCGACGAACACCCTTCTTTGGGGCAAAGTTGGCACGTGAAGAAAGCGACTTCCGTCGGAAAATAGATTCCCGATATGGACTTGGCCGGTGTCATGAAAAGGCTTTCCTCCAGGCGCACACCGATGGAAGATTCCACGTCCCCAAGAAGGTCAAAAAGGGGTTGCTGTTCCTGTATGGGCCAATCTTTTATCTGCCCCGGGCTCATGGTGGCCATACCCTCGAGGGTGAACTTGTTTCTGAGTTCCTCTTCCAGGTGGGCTCTGGCTTTTGTAACAGCGACATTGCCGATCACATCAAGGATGTAACTTCCGAAGAAGTCCTCCCATGTCCTCGCTCTCTTCTCCAGGCCGTCGCCAATGGTCACCACATAGGGGAACACCCTCTCCACTTTGTCCAGGTGTCTGCGCAAGGCCTTGCTCCTGAAGTAAATCCCGCTGACAACGACTGCGTCTTCCAGCTTGGCATCGATGTAGCAGACTTTGCACACCGCCTTGGCTTCAAGCAGAGGCTGGGCCATCTCTACGAGTCTCTTGACTTGATCCCTTTGCTCATGCCTTTTTATTCTCAGCTTTTTGAGGACTACGTTGTGATCCAATATCAGAGGGATGTGATTCAATTTCGCCTGGAACATATCCAATGTTCTTTCCTTCTTTCTTTGGTTTAGGACGACAATGTGACCGGTCCCGCTGCAACCGGAGGTCTTTTGAAATGGCGGGGAAAATGGGGCGCGCCGAAAGAAGACCCATCGTGGGCGTTTTTGATCAGCCTGTGACTGCTAATCCATGGCAGCCACCACTTTGTATCCCTCTTTTTCCAGGGCCTTCTTGATAACAGCGGTTTCACAAGAGGTGAGACGAAAAAAGTAGGCTCTTTTCCTGGACCTCGGATTGGCTATCCCGATATTGATGACTTCCCCCCCATGGTCCTCAATGATCTGGAGGGCTTTCTTCAAAGCGCCGTGCTCGTTTCCCAACACCACATCAACCCTGGAACTGGCATTGAGAATACCCATCATGTCGATGAACGTGCGCAGGAGATCTGTTTCCGTAATGATACCGACGAGCTTACCCTTTTTTACTACAGGCATGCCGCCTATCTTGTTCTTGTATATGAGTTGTGCTGCCACCTCCACGTCGCTGCCGGGCTCCACACTGATCGGATTCTTGATCATCAGGTCCCGAAGAGAGAGTCCTGCGACCATGGAAGGAATGAGCCCGACTTTCAAGTCCGCCATAGTCACAAAGCCCTTCAGAACGTTGCCCTTGCCCACCACGGGAAGATGTCGAATTGAATTGGTCTTCATCACCTCGATCGCCTCCTTCACGGAAGCTTTCTCCGTAACGGTGATGGGGTCGGGTATCATTAAGGATTTGATTTTCATGCCCCTTCCCTCATGACGGGTTTTCTGGTGGAAAAAGGATAAGAAAAAGGGGGTTATGTGTCAAGAAGATAACGCCCAGGCATGGGCCTGCTCAAAGGATCTGGCTCAGAAACAACTTGGTTCTATCGTGTGTGGGATTTTTGAAAAAGGCCCTCCTCAACGATCTGACCTTCATCCATGAAGACAACCCGATCGGACACTTCACGGGCAAACCCCATCTCATGGGTAACCACTACCATGGTCATTCCCTCTTTGGCCAGTGTCTTCATCACATCCAACACCTCGCCGATCATTTCAGGGTCCAGAGCGGACGTGGCCTCATCGAACATCATGATCTTGGGGTGCATGGCCAGGGCCCTGGCAATGGCAACCCGCTGCTGCTGTCCCCCTGAAAGCTGGGAGGGATAGACCTTCTCTTTTTCCAGGATACCGACCTTGCGCAGCAAAGCCCGCGCAATCTCGACAGCTTCCGCTTTCTTCCTTTTCCGTACCACGATTTGCGACAAGGTGACATTTTCCAGGACCGTTTTGTGGGGGAAGAGATTAAAATGCTGAAAAACCATTCCAATATCTTCCCGAATTTTATTGATGTTCACGTTCTTGTCCGTGATGTTTACGCCGTCGATGATGATATCGCCACTGTCTATCTCCTCCAGCCGGTTCAGGCATCGAAGAAACGTACTTTTCCCCGAACCACTGGGGCCAATGACAACCACTACCTCACCCCTGTGGATGTGGGTTGAAAAATCGACCAGTGCATTGACCTCTCGGTGATCCGGCGTCTTAAAAGTCTTGAACACGTTCTTGGCATCAATCACTGATGGCAAGCCTCCTTTCAATGTATTGGGTAGCCATGGACAAAGAGGCCGTCATAACCAGATAGAGAAAGGCCACTGTAAAGTATATTTCAAAGGCATAGTAGGTCCTTGCAACCGCCTGCTGTCCCTGGAACATGAGGTCGGCCAGAGCGATGACTGAAACAAGGGACGAATCCTTAATAAGCGAGATGAACTGACCGGCCAGGGGCGGAATGATCCGCTTGAAGGCCTGCGGCAGAATGATGTAGCGCATGGCCTGGGCATAGCCCATGCCAAGGGAGCGCGCCGCTTCCATTTGCCCTCTTTCAATGGATTGAATGCCCGCGCGGACGATCTCACCCACATAGGCTCCGGCAAAAATCGACAGAGCGGCTGTTCCGGCTGTAAAGGCGGAAAGCCTCAGGAGCGACCCCACAAAGAAATAAATAATATAGATCTGGACGAGAAGCGGGGTGTTCCTGATGAGCTCTACATAAGAGATGGAAAGAAGCCGTGTCACCGGCTCGTCGGAGAGTCTGCAGATGCCCACGATCGTTCCGATGATAATGGCGAAAAAGATGGAGAATATGGAGATCTTGAGGGTCAACATGAAACCGATCATCAGGACACCCATACGGAGGCGCGGGACCGCGTCCTCAGCGGACTTTGGACCGTGATAAAAGAGCAGCTGGGGCATTTTTTCCCAGTGCCAGATGTAGGTAATCCCCCTGGTCGAGAAAAAGTAGTAAAGAGATGCCCCAATGATCGCCAATACGGCAAGGGTTATCAGTGATCTCTTGGTTAGCCTCAACGCAAGCCTCCTCAATCGTGGTGTGGAGTGAAGATTGGCCATTCAAGTGATAGGGGGTTTAAATGGTAAGTGGAGATTCACAAGCGGCCGGTTCCCTAAAAAAGGGGGAGCCCGGCCCACCGGTCTCCCCCTCGGCTTCGCAACCTATTGTTTCTTGGCCAATTCCTCGATGTAGTCCACGAACCATTTTTGCTTGAGTTGTTCCCAGCGGCCGTCGCCGCGAACTTGCGCCAGGAAGTTGTTTAGAAAGTTCAGGAAGTCGGGGTCTCCTTTACGTATGGCCCACGCGAGGGGCTCGTAGGTGATGGGATCGTAAATGCCTACCGTACTGTCCTTGTACTTGGCGGCGAAGACCCGCACCTGCGGTTCATCATAGATAAAGGCATCCGCGATGCCGTTGGCCACCTGAAGCGCCCCTTCAGCCTCGGTCTTGAAAAGGCGGAGGGTTGCCTTGGGCATGAGCTTCTCAGCGGTAAATGCACCGGTGACACCGAGCTTGCTGGTGACGATGACCCCTTCCTTGTTGAGGTCCTTGTAGCTCTTGTATTTGCCTGCGTCCTTCTTGTTAATCAGCAGGCACTGGCCGATGTAGTAGTAAGGTTCACAGAAGTTGACTTTGAGATTTCGGCTTTGTAGCACCGTCATCCCGGACATGATAATGTCGAACTTGCGGGTCATGAGCGCGGGGATAATCCCTTCCCAGGCGGTGTTGATGAGTTTTACCTTCTTCTCCCCGCCTTCACCGAAAATGGCCTTGCCCATTTCATAGGCCATGTCCACATCAAAGCCGACAATATTGCCCTTCTCGTCCTGCATCTCAAAGGGTTGATAGCCCGCCTCCATGCCAACCCGAAGTTCTCCGCGCTTGAGGATTTCTTCAATCGCCGAGGCCTTGGCGATATCCTCTGCGCTTAACCCCATGGCGGTGCCTACGCCGAAAGATCCTACCAATACGACAGCCAAAA
>JARRRH010000551.1:0-3923 GCA_037380925.1 Deltaproteobacteria bacterium
AACGCTTCCGTCACCGCAGGGGCCTCGTATAGGTAAGGGTCACAAAATTTCAGGCAAAAATAGATCACACCTTGGGCGCCTGTTCTTCTCACATCTTCTTTGAGAAGAGACACGCGTGCACCTGTATCCATCATGCGGGCACAAGGCCTTTTGTTAAGATATACTTCACTCAGGTCCGTCAAGGGGTCGGAGGACAAAACCACGTCCTCCAAAAGCCTGCCCCCCACGCAGAGATCCGACCCTACCACTTCCCCTCCCAACTCCTCCACCATACGAATCAGAGCGCTCCCTTCAAGCACAGACCCGCTCACCAACACCTTGAGACGCGGTGAAGACCATTCCACCGCCTTCTCGAGTCGCTGCTTCAGTCGCTCTAGGGCGGCATTAAAGGACTTTCTTGGACTTCTGAATCCTGCGGATAAAATATCCAAAATGCCGGCATGCCCGAGTGGCGGATCTCCCCGATTTTGCAGTGCCATGAGCTTTCTCAAGAGATCCCGGGTTCTGTTGGCTTCCTCAACTGCTCGGGCAAGCTCGTCTTCTGTGATTCTCACGCCGAAATGACGATCGAGCTCGGTGACCAACCCCTGCAATTGTTCCCTGAAATAGGCCATAGAGGCGGACGTGGTTACTCGAGGCAGGTCCAGAAGAAAGGAAAAAGGGGGCCGCCTGTAAAATCGCCACGCGTCATAAAGCCGCCGCATGCCGTCACAGGTGTTCACCACCACCATGCCGGAAAGAAAAGCATACCCGCCCTCAATAGCCTTTCCCAGGATGGACTTAACCAGGGGGCAGTAATTTGGATCCAGATAGGCATCCGCCTTTTCTGAAGACGGCTCTGGAAGAACGCGGTGAGGCTCCAGGCCTGCTGCTTCCAAAATCTCTAAGGGAAGATAGGTGCAGTTCCAACCAATGACAGGCTTTTCGGCACGGCAAGGCGCACCTTTTTCCAAATCATCTAGAAGACCTTCGAAAGTTTCCCCGCTCGCCATGACGGCTGCGCATTATAGCACTTTCACAGCCCTCAAGAAAGAGGACGGTGAAATGGGGGGATTTTACTTGCAATACAGGTTCGCCTTTCTTGCATCGCCGAGGCAGGGGCATGGGGGTTTGACCCCCATGCCCCTGCAACATGACGAGCCGTTTTTGGACAGGAATGAAAAAGAGGAACAGAAGGACGTCAAAACAGGTGGGAGAGGCTTCAGCGCGTTGCGGAGATTGCGGACAGCAAAACGGGGGCCCTCTATGGTGATCTCCATTTTCATTCTTATTTTCTTGTTGAAGAATCATGGAGAATTACATTATAAGTTGACTTTACGCCGGATCAGAAGCAATTTCAACTCGCTGTTTTTACTGAAGGATTCTGAAAGGAGCCCCTTGCAGCAAGCTGCACTGTATTCCGACGAAGGCAAATAAAGGAGAGCACAGTGGAGGAGCTATGAAGATCCTTTCTTATCCGGGCACTTGCGGATGGGGGAAAGAAAGTACTGGCCATAGATGCCGACCCGGATGCCAACCTGGCTCAGGCCCTGGGGGTCAAAGAAAGCTCCGAAATCGTCCCCATCTCCGACATGAAGGAGCTGATTGAGGAGCGGACGGAAGCCAAAGTGGGCTCCATGGGCTCTTTTTTCAAGCTTAACCCCAGGGTGGACGATTTGCCCGAGAAGCTGTCCGTAAAAATGGACGGCATCAAACTCATGGTCCTGGGGGGCGTAAAAAAAGGCGGGGCAGGCTGCATCTGCCCTGAGAGCACCCTTCTGAAGGCTCTGGTTCGACACGTGGTTCTCGCCCGTGACGAAGTGATCATCCTGGACATGGAGGCGGGGCTGGAACACCTGGGCCGGGGTACGGCCATGGCGGTAGATCGACTCATCGTGGTTGTGGAGCCGGGAAGGCGCAGCGTTGAGACAGCCCTCCATGTGCGGCAGCTGGCTGATGACATCGGGCTCAAAAAGCTGAGCCTTGTGGGCAACAAAATTCGCTCAGAGAAAGATGAGGCCTTTCTTCTCGAACAGTTGCCCGATTTCGACTTCCTCGGTTTTATTCCTTTCGGAAGTGCCATTATTGAAGCGGATCTGGAAGGGTTGCCCCCATTTCAAAAGGACCCGCAAACTCTTAAGGTCGTTCAAGATATGATTGAAAAGCTGGCTTAGGGCCGTCAAACCATTAAACCTAGGGAAAGGAGATTCGGCCATGGGAAAAAGGATCCACAACTTCAGCGCGGGCCCTGCGGCATTGCCCCTTCCGGTTCTGGAAGAAATCCAGGAGATGTTTCTCGACTTCAGGGGATCTGGCATGTCCATTGTAGAAATCAGCCATCGGTCCAAGCCCTTCGATGATGTGATTAACGATGCAGTGGCGAGGACCAAGAGGCTGCTCAACCTGGATGAGCGCTTCCACGTCCTCTTTATCCAGGGCGGCGCCAGCCTTCAGTTTGCCATGATTCCCATGAATCTGGCACTTCCGGGAAGGCCTTTGGACTATGTGAACACAGGGACCTGGTCCACCAAAGCCATTAAGGAGGCCCAAATCCAAGGCAAGGATGTGAAGGTGGTCGCCTCTTCAGAAGATCAGAACTTCTCCTATATCCCCAGGGATTATCGTGTGGACCAAGATGCGGGTTATTTCCACTTCACTTCCAACAACACCATCAAGGGAACCCAGTGGATGGAATTCCCCAAAGCCGGGGGCGTCCCCCTCATCAGCGACATGTCCTCGGATTTCCTGAGCAGGCCTTTCGATGCCCGCCCTTTTGGATTGATTTATGCGGGGGCTCAGAAAAACATCGGCCCTGCGGGCACGGCACTGGTGATCATTCGTGACGACATGCTGGAAAGAGTCCCCAAGGATCTGCCGACCATGCTGAAATACACCACCTTTTCAGAAAAAAATTCCCTGTTCAACACTCCCGCTTGCTTCGTGATCTATGTTATCGACCTTGTCCTCAAATGGTTGGAGGAAACCATTGGGGGTCTTGAGAAAATGGCGCAAATCAACACGGAAAAAGCCAAAATACTTTACGACTTCATAGACCGGTCCGACTTCTATAGCGGCACGGCAGCTGAGGACAGCCGCTCCATGATGAACGTCACTTTCAGGCTTCCCAACGAGGACCTGGAAACCGCCTTTGTCGCACAAGCTCTGGAACAGGGGCTCGGCGGCCTCAAAGGGCACCGTTCTGTGGGCGGGTGCCGGGCATCCATCTACAATGCCACAGGCATTGATGCTCTTGAGGCCCTTGTGGATTTCATGGCCGATTTTGAAAGAAAAGAGGGCTGAATTGCAAAGGACCAGGATCGCCAACGCTTTGGCGTCAAAGGACATAGGCGCCAAAATGACGGTGATGGGCTGGGTCAGGACCAAGCGAGAGTCCAAGGCCGGGTTTTCCTTTATTGAGCTTAACGACGGTTCGTGTCTGAAAAACCTTCAAATTGTGGCCGACCAGAAGCTGCCCAACTACCACGATGATGTGGTGAAGTTGCACACCGGCTCTGCTGTTCGAGCCACAGGAACTCTCGTTGCTTCCCCGGGCAAGGGCCAGAACGTGGAATTACAAGCAGAGGAAATCTACGTTTTCGGGTGGGCGGATCCCGACGCCTATCCCCTCCAGAAAAAACGGCACTCCTTTGAGTTCCTGCGAAACATCGCCCACCTGAGACCCAGGACCAACACCTTCGGCTCTGTAGCGAGGGTCAGGAATGCGATGAGTATGGCGATCCATAGCTTCTTTCAAGAGAGGGGCTTCCTTTACATCCACACCCCGATTATCACCGGAAGCGACTGTGAGGGGGCAGGAGAAATGTTCAGGGTCACCGCCTTGGATCTGGACCATGTTCCCATCAAAGACGGTCATGCCGATTTCAGCCAGGACTTCTTCGGAAGCCCGGCCAACTTGACTGTAAGCGGTCAGCTGGAAGCCGAGG
>JARRRH010000552.1:0-3121 GCA_037380925.1 Deltaproteobacteria bacterium
TATCGCCCGGAAAGTCCGTTGTAAGAAAACATGCCCGGAAGAAAGAAGGTGATGCTCTTCCCGAACCTCTCCCAGGATAGGTCCCTGGCCCTCTTTAGCCTGTCACGGAGCTCCCGCATCATATCCCCTGAGTTGCCACCCTGGAGAGGGGTAGGGTTCGAGGACCTTCAGCCAATCCCCCTTTCCGATGCCCGGCATCTCGACGGACTCGTCCCTGAAGAAAATCTCCAGTACGTCGGCCGCTTCCCCAAGGTACACTCCTTCCAGCCTCCCCTCGAGCCTGCCGACGGCCTCCGCCGGAAAGCAGAAGAAATCTCCCGAGAGAGACACGTTGTGGAATCTGCCCTCCCTGATTTCGTACTCCGCCCGGATGAGCCCCCCGGTTGCCTTGAACATCTTTTGGACCAGGTTGATCCCGGCGCGGATCTTGATCTCCCGTCCCCCCGTGCGCTTTCCCTTCTGTTGGAGCCAGGCGTCAGTGAGCATCAGAGCGCGGAGCTCCTCCATCTTTTTCTGAAGGGCAGGGTCCCTTGGGCGGGTGGTCATGGTTCCCAAAAGGCGTTGGAACGCCTGGGCCATGAGCGCGTTCAGGGCAGGTTCGTCCCATCGATTCGCCTCTTCCGTCCCCAGTTCGCGGCGAATGGTGGAGAGATTCTCCCTGAGTGTCTTGTGGATCTTGTCGCGGAATTTTGCGTCCGGAACCTTTAGGACCTTCGCCATCCTTTCATAGTCGAAGTCAACAATGAGATTGCCCACGAAGACGATGCAATCTCCCATCTCTCCCACCCCGGTCCCCGATATCTTGCGCGTCCCCACGACCACGTCATTGATGGGCTTGTACTCGGCAAAAATGCCCAGGTGGCGGTAGACCTCTATGATCGGCTGGAGGAACTTCCTGTAGAAGACCTCCTTTCGTTTGGGGACAACTGGATTTTCCCGTTTGAGCACCAGCTGGAAGAAGAGCTGATTCCCGTCCAGGTAGACTGCCCCTCCGCCCAGATTTCGTCGGAAAATCGGGATGTTCCTTGAATGACAATAGGTGAGGTCCACTTCTTGATGCAGGTCCTGGTGAAAGCCCACGCAGACAAAAGGCCTGTCGGGAGAGACCAGACAAAGGCACTCGCGCCCCAAAGAGGCCAGGGCGTGGTAAATCAATTGGGATTCGTCCCAGGGCACTTTCCCCAGATTATAAAGCTCCAAAACAGGTCCCTTCAATGCGCGGCAGAGGGCGAAATAGTCAATCCTCTTTCTTAAGGGCACGGTGAATCAGCTGGGTAATGTCTAGCACTTCCAGATCGATCTTATTCCGTCTCACGTGGGCGGTCATGGTTCTCACGCATTGCTGACAAGACGTGACCACCGCCTGGGCACCGGTGGCCAGAACCTCCTCAATTTTCCTCTTGGCAATCTCTGCGGAAAGGGCGGCATCGATCATTTCGAGATTCCCGCCCCCGCCGCAACACCGGCAGTTCTCACGATTCCGGGGAAGTTCCACAAACTCCACGCCCGGGATGGAACGGATGACCTCTCTCGGTTCCTGAAAGACGCGTGCTCCCCGTCCCAGGTCGCACGGGTCATGATAGGTCACCTTGAGAGCGAGCTCCTTCAGGGGGACGCGTTTTTGTTTCACGAGTTCCATCAGGAACTGGGAGGCATGAAAGATTTCGATTTCGTGGGGGTAATACTCCCGCCACATCTGGAAGCAGGAGGGGCACGCAAAAATCACCTTTTTGGCCCCCTTTTCCCTCACAGCCTCAAGGTTGTGTTCCATAAAGGCCTGAAACATCTCCTTCAGGCCCGCCCCGAGGAGGGGGAATCCGCAACACCACTCCTCCTCGCCAAGCAGGGTGAAGTCCACCTCGCTCACGGCCAGGACCCGGGCCAGGGCCATGGGGATCTTCTGCGCCAGAGGAAAGTAGGCAGCCACGCATCCCGTGAAATAGACCACCTCCGCTTGGTCTTTGAGGTAACCGTGAGGGGGCGCCTCCCCCATATCCTCCACCCAATCGGCCCGTTCCTCATTGTCCTCGGCAAACACGTTATGGCTTTCCTCCAGGTTGTCCCGGATCATCTCGATCTTTTTAGGATAGAAGCTCGAGTGAACCAGGTCCTGCCGAAGGGAAAGCCACAGGTCCTTGAGGTGTATCCCCACCGGGCACACTTCCTGACAATTTCCGCAAAGCGTGCAGCGAAAGACCGTGCTGCTGAAATGGTCCCAGCTCTCTTCTGAAAGGCCCTTCTTCCTTAACAGCCTTCTCCACAACCCGGTCCTGCCTTTCAGGATCTCTTTGAGGCCTTTCATCCGATACACGGCTGAAAGGTCCCCTTTCCGGGAGGCGGCCACCGCCGGACAGACGTCCGCACAGATCTGACAATTGGTGCAGGCCTCCATCTCCAGCAATTGACGCACGCTGTAATCCCGATTTGCCATCTATGAAACTCTTCCCTTCGGTTTTGGAACCCGGCCTTTCTTCATCCGGGCGCTTGATATCGAGGGATGGAAGGATCCACGGCCCGTGCGGGGTCCCCTTCCGGGCGTGCTATTCCTGGGCGTACTTTTCGATGTCCGCCAGAATCCATTTCTCCACGGCCTCGGAGCCGTGCGCCTCGTTCACAGCCGCCAGTTCGCCGTTGACAGGGGCGTAAACCTTCCCCAGCCACTTCCCCGATTCTATCTTTGCGAATTTTTTCCCGACCTTCAGCCCCTTGCCCTCGTCGGGGAGCTGCACGTAAACGATCTCCCCGGCCATTTTCTGGGCAAAGTCGTCCATCCCCATTACCAAGAGATCTCCTTCTTCTTTCACCCAGAAATGATTTTCTTCGTAATACAGGTCATCCGGCATGTTGTACCCTTGTATCTCCATCCCCTTTCCTCCTCCTCTCCTTAAAAGACCCTCCCCCATGGAGCGATAACGCTCGACGGGGAATCATCCGCAAAAAGCGATCCGCACCCGTTTATCGTGATCCGTGGCCGACCTACTCCGCTTCCTCCATGAGCATGTTTACAAATTCCGTGGTGTTGTAAATCTTGAACGGTTGTTTGCGCAACTTGGCATTGGCTAGATTGTGGACACAGGAGTTGCATTCGGTGAGGACGATTTCCGCACCCACCTCTTCAGCC
>JARRRH010000553.1:0-1400 GCA_037380925.1 Deltaproteobacteria bacterium
GAAAAGGATGGCGGAACTCTCCATAGCCATCAGCCCTCCTTCGCTAAAGCTTCGGAGGGCTCTCCTCGCCATTCATCCCCGTGGCAAGCCACGGGGCATTCTGGCGAAGGAGAGTAAAAGTCAAAAACCAAAAAACTTATCAAGAAAACACCCCAGTTGAATAGGCTCACTTCGTGAGGCTTGCTTCGCAATTCAACAGGGCAGGCGAAAAAGAAACTTTGTTTTCTCTCGCCCGTCGGAGCAAAGCGTAGACCCCGCTTGAGGGGCTCGTAAAGTCTCGCTAGAGACTCAGAGCTAACAGAGAAACTTGTCTCCTCATTTTCCCCTCTTTTGTAAAGAGGGGTCAGGGGAGATTTCATTCTTCGACAACGATTTTAACGACTTCAACGATTTCAACGATTTTAACGGCTTTTTACATCTTGAAGATCTGCGTTCATGTGCCTGCCTTGTTGAATCCACGAAGTGGCAGCGTAGCGTATTCAACTGGGGCGTCCCATACTTTCTTAAATTTTCCGCAGAAGTTGGAGCACCTCCTTGTCAGTCAAGTCATGCCACTGTTTGTAAGCATCGGCGACGGCAAAAAATTGGCTCTCTCGAATGTTCGCACAATAAATCTCATCGACACCGGACTTGATTCTTTCAATCGTCCTCAGAGGGGCTGTGGGCACCGCCACCATTATCGTGTGTGTGCCTGCTTTTTTGGCTGAGTGAACAGAAGCCAGCATGGTATATCCCGATGCCAAACCGTCGTCCACAATGATGGCCTGCTTTCCCGCCAGATCAGGAAAGGAACCGCCTCCTCTGAAATGTTTGTTTCTTTTGTCCAGTTTTGCTTTGACCCGTTCTTTCTCCTCTTCTATCTGGTCTGTGGTTAAAGGAAGATCGGCCAGCAGACTTTCGTTCAAGAACACGCTTCCATCCTGCGTCATGGCCCCAAACCCGGCTTCGGGATTGCCGGGAATCTGCAACTTCCTCACTATAACAAGGTCATATGGACACTCCAGCGCCTCGCTGATTTCCAGGCCCACCGGGATGCCCCCGGATGGGATAGCCAAAATCACCACGTCTGGTCTTTTTGCGTACTGTTTCTTGAGCATTCCGCTTAAGACTTGCCCTGCTTCAAAGCGGTCCTTGAAAACATGGTGTTGGTCGTGAAACTTGACTATTTCGTTTACTTTACCCATATTGCAACCACCAGAGCTTCAGAGGTCAGAACCACAGAGGTCAGCAAAAACCAGAGCCACAGAGCCATCAGAGAAAAAGCTTAATCACGAAAACACGAAAGCACCCCAGTTGAATAGGCTCCGCCCCAAGTGAAACAGCCCTTCGGGATTTCACGGGGTAAACATTCAACGGGCAGGCGAAAAAGAAACTCTGTTTTCTCTCGCCCGCCTCGCCTG
>JARRRH010000553.1:1442-4036 GCA_037380925.1 Deltaproteobacteria bacterium
GTGGCTCTGGTTTTCTAATACCCGGTACCTAACACCTGTCTTTCTTTATATCCCTTTTACAGACAGTCTGTCATCGACGTTGACGACTCCTTTTGTGTAAAGTGCAGTAAAGAAGGCAGCTGTATGTTCACCCCAGTTCCTCACAGTCCCGGAGAGAGTAACGACGCCGTTTGCCACAGCAATGCCCAGGGAGTCGGCGTTGACCGCGACGTTTCGTTCCAAGGCTGCTTTGATGTCCTGGGCGATTTTTTCATCGGTCAATTTCTTGGCAGGAACCACGGAGAGCTTATTCACCACGTCAACCACTCCCCGAACATGGGAGACCGTCTCGTCTGCTGAAACCTTTTCCCAGTAAGAGTCCACGGTACCTTCGAGCGTGACTACTCCATCCTTCACGGATACGCTGATAGTTCGCGCATCCAAGGTCACATTCCAATTCAACACATCCTGAACATTGGACTGAATGCGTTCATCGGGCGGCACAGGGGGCGTTTCAGGATGCTCGACCACCATGCGGTTTTCCACGGCGATAACACCGGAAACATTCCGGGCGTCGTCGTACGCCGCCTGGCGGGCCCGAAGACTGGGGACGGAGCCGCTCAGGACGACCTCACCCCCTTCGACCGTGACGTTGATTTTGGATGCTTCCACGCGGCTGTCCCAGTAAAGCTGATCGATCACAGCAACCTTGATGTCTTCGTCATTTATTGCCATGCCATTGACCTCCTCAATCGCTCAGTCAATAGTCATAAGAGACCATCACGAAAACACCCCAGTTGAATAGGCTCCGCCCCAAGTGAAATAGCCCTTCGGGATTTCACGGGGTAAACATTCAGCGGGGCGAAAAAGAAGGTTTATTTATCATTCATATTTGTCGAATCTACGGTTATCTGCGTTGATCTGCGTCCCATAAATTCTTCTGCTAGTGTTTCTTCAGTTCCTCCACAAATTCCTCAAGGTTCTTTTCAGAGCCGAAGACATCACGATACAGCTTTTCACTCCACACACCCAGCCCTATTCTGAAGATGCTGTGGATGAGGCTGTCCAGATCCTTCGGTCCCTGTAACCTCAGCATCTGGTAGACCAGATCGTCGGGCACCCGAATGGGGTAAATCGCGGTTTCCGGACTACCGTCCGGCTTGAGGTATTCATGAATGCCCTTGAGGATTTTCAGGCTCGCATATTTGTTTTCGAACTCTTTCTCGTCCACGTTTCTCTCGCTCTTTCACCACCATCGTTTTTTGCGCCCAAAACCTCCACGTCCTCTCGCCGGTCCCTTCATCACTAGGTTCAGGTAGCGGATGAAGGCGAAATCGGTCCCTTCATCATCGTTTTGTGCCTTTAACCTAGTAAATGGGGTCCATTGGGTATTCGGCGCTCTATTCCGATGTATTTTAGCTGGATGCCTGCAAGCTCCGAGTTTTCCGGGAAAGAGGATACAAGGGCAATTTGGACGCAATAAAGAATCAGAGGTACTTATGGGCGTGGGCAAATGCATTAAGGAAATGGAGGAAAGGTCAAGGGAGAGAACAAACTTGTATATTAATTTTTCGCCTTGCGGAGCTTCTCCTCGTCTTGCACTGCCGGCAGGTACTCTTCTTCCCAGACCCGGTCCGCCAGGATTCCCCAATTGCGGGCATAAAGATCCATCTGTTGCCGATGGGTCGTGTAAATTTCTTCGGCCCCCGGGTGGGTGAACCGGGCGCCGGTTTTCGCGATCAGCGATCGCATCACCTCCGGGTTGTCAATGATCATGCAAGGGCGGAGGTGGTTATCATTGTGGGGCTGACAGGACCGGATTTCCCTGAAAAGGCGGCTGTTCAGAGCCTGTGAAAGAGGTTTTTCCATAATATTGTCTGTGGCGATGTGGGTGTAAACGCAAGGCTCCACGTCCCCTTTTGCGTTGACGTGAAAGTAACGGCGTGCACCGGCAATGCAGCCATGGACATAAGGACCGTCGTTCCAGAAATCCAACGCAAATATGGGCTTTTCTGCTCTGATCTTCAGGACCTGCCTTCTGAGAAGGTCCCGCTCCTCCGGGCTTACCATGAGAGAGAAGTCCGCCGTTCCGTTAACAGGAATATAGAGAAAATACATCTGAGCCACGGAGCCCAGGGAAATCATGTGGTCAATGAAGTCGAGTGAAGAGACCACGTGCACATTTTGCCGGGTCACAGTAGCAGAAGTGCCAATGATTACCCCTGCATCGTTGAGATGTTCAAAAGCCTTCATAATTTTGTGATGGACACCTTTTCCGCGCCAGGCATCTGTCTCCTCCTGGTCGCCCTCTATACTGAGCACCACAGCCACGTTTCCAAGTTCTGCAATGCGTTCCGCCGTTTCCTTGGTCATGAGGGTACCGTTGGTGTACACCTGGAAAAACATGGAGGGGTGATTCTCAAGCATGGGAAAAAGGTGGGGATAGAGGAGGGGTTCTCCACCCAGTATGGTCACAAAATAAATTCCCAATTCTTCACACTCTGAGAGCAGTTTCTCCACTGCTTCGGAGGGAAGTTCCGGTTTCATTCCATAGCCCAGAGTGTAACATCCCTTGCAGCGAAGGTTGCACCGGAGCGTAGGGCTCAATATCATAA
>JARRRH010000553.1:4135-7022 GCA_037380925.1 Deltaproteobacteria bacterium
CCCGTGAACCAGGCCCCGTTGAACAATGTCTCAAAGAGCTTGATTCGCCTTTCCACGGTCAACCGAGAAAGAACGCGGCGGAAAAGCACCTTGGCAGGGTGCCCCGGGGTTTGCAGCATTTCCTTGATATTCTCTATAGCTCCCAGAACCTCAGGGTCTTGCGTCAGCCATTGCCCGAGAGTGGTGAGCCTGAGGAGGTTATTGTCCGAAATTCGCGGCAACAACCGAATGATCGCCCGAACCGCCTGCTGTGTGCTCTGCTCATTCAATGCAAACATGGTCTAACCTCCTTTTGGGCAGTCCAAAGTGACCTGCTCATCTCAGATAAGGGATAATTTTGTAATTCCTTATAGTTAAAATAGTGTTCCAAGTATATGGGGTCTATCATGTATCTTGGGCATGATGATCCCGTATTTCAGGGGAGCGGGTATTGGGTACTGGGTAGTGGGTATCTAAAAACCAGAGCCTCAGAGCTTCAGAGATCAAAGGTCGGATAAGACCGTTGACGTCGTGCAAACTGTTCACGTTTCAAACCGTTTTTTTGCTGCTGTGTTTCTGAAGCTCTGAGGCTCCGACTTCTGATGTTCTGGTTTGTTTAATTCCCCAATTCCTAAATCCCTGAATCATGAAGATCTGCGTTCATCTGCCTGCCCCACTGAATCTTTACCGTGCTTGTCGGAGTGAAGGGTAGTTCCCGTTATCGGGGCCCCGTAGGTCGGGAAGATTGTACTGGGGTTGAATTAGCGATGAATCGCGACTATTCAACTGGGGCACGAAGTGGGAGTGCAGCCTATTCAACGGGGGTGTTTTCACGATAATCTTTATTGTCGGTTTTACGATTTCAACGGTTCCTACGACGTGGATGTACAGCATCCGTAAAACTAAAATACAGGGTCCCACCCATTCACCGGCCCTTGGATACAGTGTATAGAAGAAACTCGTAAAGAGGATGGAAAAATGCCGTCTCGATGACAAGATCAAGAAAGGGATGGTAAGGAGCAATGAGAGTACCGCCTGAAATATCTTTCAGAAATGTTGATAAAACCGAATTTATAGAAAACCTGATCCGGAAAAAAATATCGAGGCTGGACCGCCTTTGCGATTACATCACCAGTTGCCGGGTGGCTGTGGAAAGCCCGCAGCAGCACCAGCAGTCGGGCCAACCATTTCGCGTCCGTATCAACTTAAAAGTCCCACCGGGGCATGAGTTGGTTGCCACAAGGGAGCCGAGTGAAGGAGATATCCACAGCGAACTTCCCGCTATTTTAAGAGATGCTTTCGACGCCATCGAGCGGCAGCTTAACAAACTGGTGGAACAGCAAAGGGGGGAGACTAAGAAACATCCGGAACAGGAAATCAATGCTTTTGTTTCAACGATTTTCAAGGACGAAGATTATGGCTTTCTTAAGACTTTGGAGGGCCGGGACATATATTTCCACCGCAACAGCGTCGTACAAGACGACTTCGACCGTTTGGTAGAGGGGACCGGGGTTCGATATGTTGAGGAGCAAGGCGAAGAGGGTCCTCAGGCCAGTACAGTCCAGATTGTGGACAAGTCCGGGACAAAGGCGAACACCGACTCCCCCTAAACGGATTAGAAACGTTCAAAAGTGTTTGCACGGGCTTATGAACCAATGTCGAAACCGGAAGGGCTGGGGCCTTTTCTGGGGTGACCGGCGGGAGCCCCTGGAAGGTCAGAAAAGGTCCCAGTCCTTCCGGGTAGCACCCCGTGCAAATACTTTTGAACGATACCAACAGATTATGTAAAGGGAGTAGGTTAAGAATGTTTTTTTCAGAATTTTTGTTAGCACTGGTGATTGCGGCGGTACTCACTATTATTTTTGCGGTCGGGTTTCGCAGGCAAGGCTGGGGAACATTATTATTGCCCTGTTGCTCACAGCCCTGACACCGCCGGCGACGCGCTTGCCCCACCCTGAGAGGCAGTTAAAGGTGAAGAGAGAGGCGAAATCCGGTACAGGCACACTGGCGGCCGCTGATGTCATTTTATGGATTTTGATGTTGGGTCTTATGGTAGCTGTTGTCGCGGCCTATGTGTGACGGATATGGGTGCCGTTGCGCTTTTCTTTTGTGACCAGAACTGAAGCGTTTTTTGGCGGGCAAGAATAGGCAGGGATTTGGAGGTTGAAGATGCCTGAACTGCCGGATGTGGAGGTTTTCAGAAGATATTTAGAGGCAACATCCCTTCATAAGAGAGTGAAGGAAGTGCAAGTCCACAGTCGCAACATGGTGGAAGGAGCCCCTGTCTGGAAACTAAGGGCGACGCTTGAAGGGCATGCCTTTCAGTCCACTGAAAGGCACGGCAAGTACATGTTCGCGGCGCTGGATAACACACACTCGCTGGTGCTTCATTTCGGGATGACCGGGTTCCTGAAATACTTTAAAGACCTGGAGAAGAATCCTCCTCACGAACGAATGCTGCTCAGCTTTTATAACGGCTATCACCTTGCCTATGACTGCCAGAGAAAGCTGGGAAAGATCTCTTTAACAGAAGACTTGGAGGCATTCATTTCCGAGGAAAAGCTGGGTTCGGACGCCCTGGACAAAGAGTTTGACCTGGAGGCTTTTAGAGGAGTCCTTTCAGTAAGCCGTTCCACTGTGAAATCCGCTCTCATGAATCAGAGCCTTGTGGCAGGCATTGGCAACATCTACTCGGATGAAATCGTTTTCCAAGCCGGGATTCACCCCAAGGCAAAAGCACAGGACCTCAATGATAAAGCCACGGAGAGATTGTTCCAATCCATGAAAGACGTGTTAAATACTGCGATCGATAGCGGGGCAAAACCTCAGGAATTACCGGACACATACATTATCCCCCGGAGGAAGAAAAGCGGAAAGTGTCCAAGATGCGGCAATGTCCTGAAAAAAG
>JARRRH010000554.1:0-2592 GCA_037380925.1 Deltaproteobacteria bacterium
TGCTTCGGTCATTTCATGAGCCACTTTAACATGTTGATGTTTCCTGCCCTCGTCCGGCCCCTCATGAGTCTGTACCAACTGGAAATGAGCCGCGTTCTGGCCCTCTCTTTCTGGATGTACCTCTTATTCGGGGTTACAGCCCTGCCTTGGGGCCTGGTCAGCGATACGCTTGGCGCAAAGCGCCTGCTGTTCGTCTTTTTTGCAGGCGCCGGTGTTTCGGGCCTCGCCGCGGCCTACTACATGGATTCGCCCCAGGCCTTTTCCCTTTGCCTGGCCAGCATCGGGCTTTTTTCAGGAATTTACCATCCGGCCGGGCTGGGGCTGATATCAAGGGGGGTGACGCGCATGAGCATGGCTCTCGGGTATAACGGCATGGCCGGGAACGCGGGCTTGGCTGCAGCGCCTGTCCTAACGGGCATCCTCAACTATTTTCTCGGCAGCCGCGCAGCCTATATTTTTCTCGGGGGATTCAACCTCCTGGGCGCACTCCTTATGCTCTTCCTGACCTTGTCCGAACCCCCCCGTGGGAAAAAGACGACCTTTCACTCGCCAAAGGCCCTGGCTGCAGGGTTCATCGTCCTCTGTGTCTGCATGATGCTGGGCGGCATCGCCTATCGCGGCACCACTGTCATCTTGCCGTCCTATTTCGAGCTCAGAACCGAATCCCTTTTTGAAGGGGTGAACCGACTGAAGTGGCTTCTGACTTCCAGAAACGTAGCGGCAACGGCGTTGACGTCGCTGGTATTTTTGGTGGGCATTGGGGGACAGTACCTTGGAGGCCGCATAGCAGAAAGGTTCGAGCCCCGCAGGGGGTATCTCGTGTTTCACTCGCTCGCCCTGCCCTTCGCTTTCTTTATGGCCTTCACCACGGATGTGCCGTTGCTCCTGGTCACCATGGGCTATCTGCTGTTTCTGCTGGGCATGCAACCGATCGAAAACACCCTCGTTGCCTACCTCACGCCGGATAGCCTCAGGTCCAGTGCTTACGGCACAAAATTCATCCTGACCTTCGGTGTGGGCGCCTTTGCCATTCGCCTGGTAGGCTGGATTAAGGCATCCTGGTCCTTACCCGCGGTCTTCGTGGCCATGTCAGCCATCTCTTTGGGAATCGTACTCTTCATTCTCCTCCTTCTGGCGGTAACCCGCAGGGTGAAGTTCCCTTGAGTTGAAGGCGGTCCGCCGCGCAGGTGCAGGGGACGAAAAGGAGGGGCATCAGTAGGCATCGAAATATTCGATCTCCGCTTGTGCCCGGGCCACTTTCCTCTGAGAAAGGTTCACAACCCATGAGGCCACATTAGCCTTACTTGTGGGCAAGGGAAGGCGTGAAAGCATGGACGGATAGGTGTAGAATCTCGTGTACATATCTTTTACGTGGTCCTCCAGCTCCTTTGCCGAACAATACTTCGGCCTGATATAGCAGATGATCCCGGGCCATCTGCCGATCTGATCGATGTCGATGATCTCATCCTCGTTCTTCATGCGGTCGTAGAGGGGCGTTCCCTTGTGGGGCGTGAGGATGTTGAAATAGGCAACCGGCACCTTGTTCTCTTTGAGAAATGCAAGGGTGTCATCAAATATCCCTTTATGTTCCGTTTCCCATCCGAGTATAAAGTTGAGCGAATAGCTGATCCCCCTCCGGCGCAGTTTCTCCAAAATCTCCTTGTATTGCCTGATCTTATTGACCTTTTTATTCATCCCCGCCAAAGTCCGCTCTTCAATGCTCTCCATTCCGATATTCACGTGCAGGAGCCCGCTCCTCTTGGCAAGATCCATGAACTTGTCGTTGGCGCAAAGATAGGCCGACCACAACGTGGACCATGTGACTTTCAAGGGGATGAGCGCCTCCATGAGCTCCATGGTGTGGCCGATTTTCCCCGCGAAGTTGCTGTCGGCGAACAGGAGATTCTTGGCTTCGCTGCATCTGATCTCTTCGATGACGTCCTGGACCGGGCGGTAGCGATATTGATGCCCCATATAAAATCGCTCAGAACAGAATTCACATTTGAAGGGGCAACCGCGGGAGGTTTGAACGGAGAAGGTCTTGAAGAGACCGTACTTTCGGAGAGGCAAAAGGTCGTAACGGGGAAAGGGAAGACATCCCAAATTCTGAACCGGCTCAGGGCCGTAAAACGGGGCAAGTCTGCCTAGAGCCGCATCACGGAGCATGATCGGCCAGATCCGTTCCCCTTCTCCTATACCCACCCCATCGCAGTGTTCGCCGGCTTCCTCGGCATAGAAAAAGGTGTGGGGCCCGCCCATGATCACCGGGATTCCCCGCTCTCTGAAACGATCCGCAATTTCGTAGGCGCGTAAGGAGTTGATGGTCCAGGTGGTCATGGCCACCAAATCCGGGCGACAACTGAAATCTATGTCCGTCATTTGCTCATCCACCAGTGTCACATCCCACTCCGGGGGGGTGAGGGCTGCCAGGTAGGGCAAGGTCAGTGAGACGAGGGTCCTCTTCTTCGTCTTGTGAAGCGTCTTGTCGGATCTGCTTCGATAATGGGAAGGTTGGATGACGAGGAGTTTCACGCGCAGGTTCCTTAGGGCAAAGCCCCTTCTATAGGCTCATCCTTATCACTGCCTTTTGCT
>JARRRH010000555.1:0-2592 GCA_037380925.1 Deltaproteobacteria bacterium
TCCCGGCGCATGCGCCGCCCCCAAAGAGGGCCAAGTCCCGGCGGCAAAAGAAGCGGCGCCCATCCCAGCTCCTGGCCTGAAAACGTCCCCGTCCCATCTTCTTCCCTCTCTCCAAGTGGAAGAAGATTCCTGTTATGCCTTTCTCCGCCCTGACGAAAATTCCAGCCACTTCGGTCCCCTCGTGAAAGGGGAACGGCTTAGGTGGCTCGATGCTCAGGGATCGTGGACCCGAGTTTGGATACCCAGGCTCAGGGTGTCCGGATGGGTCCGCAGCGCCCTCGTCTCAGAGGCCTCCGAAAAGGAAGCCGGTTCAGAGAGCGTTCCTGCCAATCTCATGAGCTATGTCACGGTCATCGTCAGAAAGGCCAACATCCGGGAGGGTCCGACAACGCAATCTCAAACCATAAGGATTGCTAAAAGAAATCAACAGTTCTGGCTCTTGAAAGAGGAAGGGGGCTGGTACCAGATCTGGCTTCCTGATTTGAACAGAAAAGGCTGGATCTCCGGAAAGATCGTGGCCAGGTTGCGACAGGAGTGAGGGTGGAGCGAGCGTTCTTCTTTATGGAAAGGAGCGGCTCTGCCATCTGCTCGGCAATCATCTCGGTTTGAGCGATAATCTCTTCTGCTGTTGCTTTGTCCCGATCCAGAAAATTCTTCTGCACGCTTACCGATACCCGCGTAGCTTTGGGCGTCACCATCTTCAGCTCTATCCGGATGTCCAGTTTGTGGGCAGAGGCCACAATCTCCTCTCCGCTTTGGATTTCCTGAACCCCTCTGGCTGTAATTCCCATTCGACACAAGGCAACCAAAAGGGCGTTCTTGGTGCATTGGAACCCATAGCACATGGTTTTTCTCACCTCGCCCGTCATCACGTACTCTGCAGCCACATAAGCGCCTGTGCCGGCCGCGCCGAGCCATTGAACACATCCTGTGAAGGTCGCCGTCAGGAGGCCAATAAGGAGAATCTCGAGAATATGAGGAAGTTTTCTCTTCATCACCAAGGCATCCCCCTGCCGCAATCAGGGGGACGTATCCAGTAAAGAAGCAAACCCTGTGCCACGGGAATGCATTCCCTAAATTATGTCAAGTAGGACCACAGACGAAATATATCCGCGTACCAGGGCCCGATAGGGTCACCCGGGATTCCGGTTTCAGGAGCCGGTCGGCGATACACAGGAGGGGAAGTGCCCGGTTTCGGCGTTTTATGTGCAAAAATTGTCACGGCGGGTGGGATTAACTGTGGCCATCCCCGACAATGTGGAATATTTTGGGACAGGCCTGTCGAGAGCCAACCGTTATAGCGTCTCCAGGAGAAGAAAAGATGACAAAAGGCAAAGAAAAAGATGAGAAAAGGGTGAAAGAGATCATCAAAACCTTGAGAAAAGAATACCCTGACGCGAGAACGGCCCTCCACTTCACCAATCCCTTGGAACTCCTTGTAGCTACGGTCCTATCAGCTCAGTGCACGGACGAAAGGGTGAACAAGGTGACCCACGATCTCTTCAAGAAATACAAGTCCGCAAAAGACTATGCCCGGGTTGAATTGGCCGTGCTCGAGGAGGATATCCGGCCCACGGGGTTTTTCCGCAACAAGGCCAAGGCGTTGAAGGCTTTCTGTACCGAGCTTGTGGAGAGTTTCAACGGCCAGGTGCCTGGAAATTTGGAGGACCTGGTTTCCCTGACCGGCATCGGACGGAAAACGGCCAATCTGGTCTTAGGCGAGGCCTTCGGCATTCCGGGGATCGTTGTGGACACCCATGTGCTGCGACTGGCCCAACGCATTGGATTGACACAGAATTCTGATCCTGTAAAAGTGGAATTCGACCTGATGGAGGTTGTGCCAAAAAAACAATGGACCCTTTTCTCAAATCTCCTGATTTTCCATGGCCGAGCTGTGTGCAGCGCTCGCAAGCCAAAACATGAGGCATGCAAGATCGTCGACCTCTGCGATGAGGGTCTACAGTGGAAAAAAAGCGGCGGGGGTGCGCCATAATTTAACGAATTTCGACAAAATTCGTTTTTCTTGACAAATTTCGTCATTCACGGCCGCCTTTTTCCGAGGCTCGCCCTGTAATATCCTGGAATACCTGCCTTTCTATCCTTGGCAAAAAAATTGCATTTGAATTTCTGGGCTGAGCCTTGCCGAAAGCCTTCAGAGGGCATGGCTCCGCAAAGATCGATCCAAAAAAAGATCTGCTCCCTTGCCCAGGCATAGAAAGGAGATTTCATGACATGAGCCGAAACCGTCGGCGAGCCTTTACAGCCACAAGCTCGCTTCAATACAGATTCCTGGCCATGATCCTCGTTTACGGCTTTATCATTGTTTGTTTTTTCGCAGTGGCCGTCTTTGCTTCTGACCTCGTTGTGATTCAGGACCAAAGCCTGAGTTTGCAAATCCGAGGCTTTGCCGCCAGCCGGATGCTGGAGAAGCAGGTATGGGTTTGGCCGGCTGTTTTCTCTCTTGTCCTTCTCCTGGGTGTGCACTCCTTCCTTGCCTTCCAGAAAATCATGGGACCTTTGTACCGCTTCCGCCGCGCCTTCGAGGCTCTTGAGAAGGGAGACCTGCTCTATTCAGTGAAGATAAGAAAAAAG
>JARRRH010000556.1:0-3217 GCA_037380925.1 Deltaproteobacteria bacterium
ATTCCACGCTGCGCTTCCGGAAAGCAGAATGGCTGCAGCATGGAAATGCCCGGCCTTAGTCAGCAAAAAGGCCCCTATCTTCTTGGCTTTCATGTCACCCGTCTTCTTCCTGGATTTGCATCCATAGTGTACATCACCGACCGGCAAAGTCAAAAGCTGATTCTGCTGAAACTTCCCAAAAGGGCACCAAAAAGGACATTTCATCAATGGGCTCCCCGTCGCACTCTCGGGCCGGGCAGGAGAGTCGCAACTCGACCCCTCTCATTGCCGCGTGTTTCCCCTTCCGGCCTTGGGTTGACGGTTCACCAGCACCATCCCCAGGCTGACCAGGATCAGCGCCAGGATTAGATTCGCACCGATTCCCTCGCCCAGGATCAGGGCACCACTCAGAAACACGCCGAAAACCGGAGTGAAGAAGGAAAAGGCGTGGAGCAAGGATACGGGGTGGCGGTGAATGAGCACGAACCACACCAGATAGCTTAGAAATGCGACGATTATGCATTGATAGAAAAGCGCGAACATCGTAGTGCCTGACAAATGCCACGGGATGGGCAGCGCCACCTTCTCTAAAAGCACACTTAGAAAAAGCAACTGGGGGGCGGAGAAGAGAACCTGGTAGAAAAGGGTCTGGAGAGGCTCGACCCGCCCGGCCAGAAAACGTTTCACGTACACCGTGGTGGATCCCCAAAACAGGCCCGCGCCTATGGCCATCACGTCTCCCGGCAGCGTGCCGAGCGAAAAGGCCCCCATCTTTTTGAAGAAGAGCGACACCACGCCGGCAAAAGCCAGAACAAGGCCGGCTGCTTTCCAGCGATTGAGACGGTCTCCCTTCGGCTGGCAATCACGGATCGAAAACCGGCCATGAAAAGGGGTGGCAGTTCCCGGGCCGCGATCTTGATGCTGGCCATATTGCCTCCCCAGATCATGGCCAGGACCAGGAGAATCAAAATGGGTTGCCAGCGGAGTTGTGACTTTTCCACGGAGTTCGCTTCTTCCTTACCAGGTATACCGAACCGTGTAGGTGATCACCTTCTCGCCCTGCCCGGCCACTTGCACCGGAAAGTGGATGGTTTGGGCATCGTATTTCTCGTACCGGTGGCTGGTCTGCGTGATCTCCCAGTTGCTCCAACGATAAAGGACTTCTTTGACCAGGACTTCCACCGCTTTGTCCTTGTGATTGCGCACCCGGATTTCGAAGCTTTCCGTCATGGTCTTACGCCCGGTGTCTACACGAAAATCAGTGCGTTTCCGTTCACCCACAATGTCAAAGGCATCACCGACGTGGAGTTTCACCCTTTCGTCTCTCGGGGTGTGATCAATCTCGTCCTCGCCGATGAACTCGAGGGCCGCATCCTCTGCATCGAGCTTGTACAGACGCACCTTGCCCTTGGGCAAGGCCATGCCCATATTGTTTTCCTTTGAATTCGTAAATTCAATGAGGACGTTCACCTTTTTATTGGACTGCTCGGCGCCGTAACCGGCCTGAGTTTGCAACCCCCCATAAAACCGGTATTGCGGTGCCCCCTCATACAGGAATATCTTTTCTACCGGCACCCGGGAAGCTTTCAGCAGTTCGATCTGCTTGATCTGGTTGTGGGCCACGGTCGTGGGCCGCTGCAATGTATAGAGATGGTATTCGAAAAAGGCCTTCTCTTCAAAGCCCGGCGCTGCGGCCTTCTCCATGGCCAGGACCCGGGCACGGGCCGGCATCGGCCGTGCCTTGTGCGCTCGCCTCACATCGCCGGCAATTAACTTGAGCCGCGCCTCTTTGTATGCGGCGCCCGACCTGTTTTCCAGGGTCACCCACCCGCCCAGGTCGAGCCGTGTGTCGTCGGGATTCAGCACTGCGTTGTAATCGGCCCGCCAGTTAAGCCCCTCCGTCTGATAGGTGACCTCGACAAGTTGCCGGCCCGGTTTTTCAGTTTCCAGTTTCCACACCAGGGTCGGCTTGGTGATGAGCCCTTCGGGCAAGCGGCCGAACTGGATGTCCTTTACGTTGTTACCCCGCTGCACCATAACGATCTCGCCCGCCTGGCCGGATTGACGAATAACGAGTTGGTTGGCATCAAAGCTCAAAAGCTCACCGCCGTAACGCGAGCCGTCTTTGGTCAGGATCTTGACGGTCCTGTCAATGTACTTCTCCAAAAGCTTATCCGCCGACACCAAATCGTACTCGTAGTTCTGCTCCAGTACGCTGGCCTCCGGATCTGTGAGGGACTTGAATTGCACGCTGGTTCCGTCAATTTTGGAGGCCACGTCCGCGAAACGAATCCAGCCCAGTTTTTCCTTCACCTCCACCGACCGCTTCTCTCGAACCACACCGAAGTTCTGGTTGTAAACAGTCAGCGCGACCCCCTCTTCCTGTGCTTGTGCGGCATTTGCCGCTGTTGCCATTATGGCTGCAACCAGTGCCGCTAGCCCCCATTTCATTTTCATAGCCTGTTCTCCTTCGAAGATTCGTAAAGCCTTTTTATATCGCTGCCGTATCCCAGAGGTTTCCATAATAATTCCCAAATAGGGAAGGACCAAAATGGGATTTTCGGGGCGCCGTCCTCCAGAAACCACGGATGAAAGAGCTTTTGAAAAGATGCATACCCATTTGCAGGATGAACGAGTTATTTCCGGGACGTGATACCAGGACTGTCCCAGTCCACTTTTCTATACTAACATGGTACTCTGTTAATAACGAGGCTGTTTTTGGCCCCTTTTTTGTTGACAATCAGGGCATTTAGAAGTCTATCACGGGGTTAGCGTTTGGAGAATTGGAGATGGCTCAAAACCGGAAGAGGAGTAACCATGCATATTTACAGGAAAATTTACGAATTTGCCGCATCCGCGGGAGCTTTTGAGGGGTACCTTTACCACAAGCAAACATTGGATGACCGGGCCCTGGCCCCGTGGGTCCACAACCTGGTGGCGGCTTATGAGCACCTGCCCCAGGAGGTTCGCGACAAAATAGGGCCCGGCTTGGATCAGACCATGGGTCGGGCTATTCAATCTCTGACTTCCGTGCTGGGCGAAAAAAATGGACTCGTGAGCAAGCTCCAGCCTCTGGTCGCAGGGCCCATGCCCAAATCAGCCGATGATTTCCAGAGAACAAAATGGCATGAGGAGCCCTGATGTCCGGTCGTCCACTCTGGTCCTCTCTGAATGCCGTGGCTTTCGACCTCGATGGAACCTTGATCAATTCCATGGACGCTTACATCCGCGTTCTTGA
>JARRRH010000557.1:0-2580 GCA_037380925.1 Deltaproteobacteria bacterium
TTCCTTGAGAGGGATTCTCCCTTCCTGGATTATAGGGGCCAGGATCTGGCTGTAGTGATAGGGCTCCAACTCTGCCCCAACTTTTGGGTAATCTTGCCGAAAGGCATTGTAAGCGTGGGGATCCAGGACAATGACTTTCTTAATGCCCAGGTCCTTGAACAGGGCGATGTTTTGTTCTGCCATGTGCTCGAATAATCCTGCCTCACCCAGAGCTCTGACCTCATTGCCGTCGCAGGGTTCCTTTGGTCCCAGGATGCCGAAAGAGAGGCCGCCTTTAAACAGAAGATCGGCTACCGACCGGGCGATTTTTTTCCCACGCTCATCATAAGAACCCACACAGCCCACGTAGAAGAGATAAGGCTGTCCATCGTAAAGCTGCACACCCGTTCCTTCAGCCCATTTTGCCCGCTCTGCGGCCGGTTCCTTATACGGGTTTCCATGGGTACTGATGTTTTTCAGGTAGTCCCGTACAGGCGGGGGAATGATCCCTTGATTAACCAGTTCTTCCCTGGCCGCGATAAAGATATTGACGAGGTCCTCACTGAAGGTAAAGACGCAGTGTTCCACACAGTTTGAGCAGGTGGCGCACGAGAACAGGATTTCCTGAAACCGCTCGCTGTTTTTGATCTCCTGATTTAGCCAGCCCCTGATAAGCCACATTCTTCCGCCGGGCGAGTAGGTCTCGAATCCGAACTTGCTGTAGGACGGGCAGTTAAAATCCGCATAGTCACTCGTGAATTTGCAATACCCGCACCTGAAGCACCTGTGAACAATCTCCGCGAATTTCATCTAGGCAACCTCCCAGTTTCCAGGGTTCATAATGCCGTGAGGGTCCAAGGTCTTTTTGATCATTTTCATGAGATCCCGTGTATGAGGGTCCATGTTGGCCAGGGCCATGCGCTGTTCGTTCACCGTGGGTTTCCAAAACACGCCGCCGGCGCCCAACGCATACTCACTGACCTCGTGCAAGGCGCTCCGAGTCCTTTCCATCATGTCGGAATCGGCACGATTGAAGGTGAAGGCAAAACCATACATCATGCAATGGCCTCTTCCGATGATCCTGGCCATAGCAGAATAGGCCAGATCGTATTTGGTGGCCAGTTCCATGATCTTCCTGGCGCACTCGGGATATTTTTCCACCAAAATGATGGGCCCGGAGTATTCAAAGCCACCGCCCTTTTTCACATCAGCGAACCGGGAGACGCTCCTTTGGGGTGAGTCCAGAAGCGTGGGCTTCAGTACCGGAGGTATGCCCATGAATCCCCCGTCCTTGCTCTTTATGAACGGGTCCAGTGAATGCCAGACCAGCTTTCTTTTGAACTCCAGTTCCTCGTCCGTGTCTCCGGTTATGAACAGGGTGATGTGGTGGTTGTCCTTGAAAATCATAGGGCGGGGCTGAGAAAAGATGTTGATGTCTTCCACCATTTCCGTGTGGGTCAGCTCGAAGACCATTTCGGGGACCAGCTCTTCCCTGTCTGTCACGAAAATTTCGACGTCTCTCATCTTTTTCCTGGGATAGAGTCTAACCGCCACCTTGGTCACAATGCCTGTGGCCCCGAACCAACCGAGAAAGAGACCTGAGAGATCGGGCAAAGGCGCTCCCTTTGAAAACCAGTGGGGAGAAAGTGCGCACGAACCGATTTTGCAGATTTCTCCCGTGGGCAGCACCACCTCCAAGCCTGATACCATATCGGAGTTAAAGCCGTACTGCTGAGTGAGCCTGCCTTGGCCGTGGATCATGACGTTTGAAGCGATGGTGGCTGTTGCAGGAGAGTCGGGGATGCTGTGCCGCAACCTGGGATGGTGTTTGTCCAAATAGGATCTGAGAAAACCCTGCGACGTCCCGCCTTCCACAAGGGCATAGCGCCCTTTTTCGTTGACTTCCAGTATCCTGTTCATTCTTTTCATGTCCATGACAATCCCCCCTTTGAGGGGAATGATCAGGCCGGTGAGAGCCATACCCCCGCCCATAGGGACAAGGGGGATCTTTTCTTTGCAGGCCAGCTTCACGATCCTTTGCACCTCCTCAACCGTTTTGGGCACAACCACATAGTCCGGTTCATGAGGCGGCATCAAGCCTGGGTCCCGGGCATAAAAATAGGTCTCTTCCGGTTGGTTGGAGACGTAGCTTTCGCCCACCACCTGGGCAAGGGCACCCAACATATCCTTCATAGGATCGGTCCTCCGTTTAAGGCTTTTCTCCAATGGCCATCCTGCAAAGTTCGATCATGTGAATCGGCTTTATGCCTTTCTTTGCGACCTTTGTGCCCAGGGTGTTTTGACAAGCCGGGCAGTTGAAGACGCAGTATTCCGCATCATGCTTGACCATGTCGTCCAGATTCCTCGTTTGGACATCAATGGCGAGATCATAGCCGAAACACGTAGCAAAGATGGCCCCGCAGCACAGGGCATTTTCATCCTGGTATTCTCTTTCAACAAGATCCACGCCGATTAGGCTCATAATGTCCCGGACAAAGTGATGTTTGTCCGCGCAAAGCCGGTTCGAACAAGGCCTCTGGTAGGCTGCTCTGATATTTAAAGGTTGGATATGGTCTTCCAGTGCCTTGAGCCTATCGTAAA
>JARRRH010000558.1:0-3569 GCA_037380925.1 Deltaproteobacteria bacterium
TGGCGGCCGGACGGTTCATCATTCATCGTGCGGAAGGAGAGACGACCCATCCCTAAAAAGACACAAAAAGATCATAGTCAAGGAAAACAGATCTTATGGCTGGACCACGAGCTATCCATCCGGTAAGGGAGACGGGGAAAAGTATGGTCAAAATTGGGCGTTTGCAGAGTTGTCACGGGGCGCTGTTGAAAAGACCACCGTGCCACGTAGATATGATGTAGAAGGGGAGGGGTTTATCCCCTCCCACGAGCGGGCGTCAAGCCCCTGCTCTACAGAAAACCCTGGAAATTTGCGTTCCAGGCTCAAAACTTCCCAATAGGTCATTTAGACCAAGGGGAGAAATCTTTTCGAGTGTTATCAAAGATTTCTCAGTCACTTCGTTCATTCGAAATGACACGGTTCTTAATGCAACGAAGTACTAATCAGTAGTTCTCAGCGAATAGCTCGAAATAAGCCTGAGGATGCTGACAAGTAGGGCACTTGGCCGGAGGTGCCGCGGCTTCGATCACACGACCGCAGTTCCGGCACTTCCAGAGTACCTTTTGGGTTTTCTTGAATACGGAGCCGCTCTCCACCGCATCGATGAGCTTGTTGTAGCGACGCTCATGCCACTCTTCCACGGCTGCAACCTGCCTGAAAGTCTCTGCTGCTTCCTTGAAGCCTTCCTGTGCGGCGTCATCCGCAAAACCCGTATAAAGAGTGGTCCATTCGAGTTTCTCTCCTGCGGCGGCCGCCTTGAGCTGCGCCAGTGTGTTCCCCGGGACACCTGCCGGATAACCGGCGGTGATGGTTGCTTCGCCGCCCTGGAGGAGATTGAAGAAGAGCTTGGCGTGCTCCCTTTCATTTTCGGCGGTTTCCAGAAAAATACCTGAAATCTGCTCGTATCCTTCTTTCCTGGCAATACTGGAGGCAAAGGAGTAGCGGTTGCGGGCCTGGGATTCGCCGGCAAAGGCGGCCAAAAGATTGTGTTCCGTTTTCGATCCTTTTAACGTGGGCATACTGAAAGCTCCTTTCATTAAATGTTTTTAAGGATGTGGAATACTTTGAAATGGGATATAGCTGGAAATTACCGCATAAACTAAAAACGGGTTCATGCCTTGTCAAGCTCCGCGGTTCATCCGGCAAATGAGTACGAATGACAAAGAGGACGATCGACTCATCAGAAAAAGGCGGCCCGGATAAGGTTTTCTGAGGGACTGGCGGGAGGTCTTCGTCCGGTCCTCACCAGCGATCCCGGCACAGATTTTAAGATTGAGACCTCCACAGACTGCTGATGAACGGACCAGACCGGCTTCCGGCTTGCAGAGCCTACAGCTCGGAGAGGAGCCTTGGAATCGAAGAAAACCTTATTGGAGTCGTCTTCCAGAAACGATGGATGAAAGAGTTTTTGAAAAGATGCGTAATCATTCGCCGGATGAACCAGTTCCGCTCCCCCCATCATACAGTCACACGCTTTTGGATTTCCAACGGCCTCTGGAAAACCAGAAGGCGATCACAAGCCCTTTGAATATACTCGTCCCGGAAATGGCCCACCACACGCCGCTCACCCCCAACCCCACAGGGCCCGCAAGCAAATACGCCATTGGAATTCTTGCAAGATTTAGGGGGACAAAGATAGCCATGGGGGGAACGGTATCCCCCGCGCCGGAAAATGCACCCCCGAGCACAATCTCGGCCCCCATGAAGACTTGGCTGACGGCAAGAATTTTTAGGTAGGTAGCGCTTGCACTGACCGTGTTCGAATCGGGAGTGAATACCGCGCTGATTTCATGGGCGAAGAAAAAGAAGAACAGGGAAAGGACAAAAAGAACGACCGCCACAATCCCCGCGGAGATCCATCCGCAACGTTCGGCTCTCTCCGGCTGACGAGCCCCCAGATTTTGTCCCAAGCATGTGGCCGTGGCAATGGAGAAGCCCAGGGCGAGAAAGAAGCTGAGCCCTTCAACCGTATGTCCAATGCGCAGTGCCGCAACATACTCGGGTCCATAGTGTGCCGGGAGCCTGGTAATGACCATCTACACAACGGGGAACAGGACCTGGGTTAGGGCATTGGGCGCGCCGATACGCAGCGTGGAGGCAAAGAGCCGCCAGTCCCAACGGGAGATCCCGCGGCATTGAAGCCTCAGATAGCCTTGAGCGACCACAGGAATACGGCGGGGAAAACGGCGCAGCAAGGGCAGCCGAAGGCGCATGGACCTGATCCGACGACGTTTCAGCAGCAGCCCGATGCCTGCTAAGACCATCAGGAGTCTCGCGATTAGCGTGGCCAGTGCAGCACCCTCTACGCCCAGGCGGGGTAATCCGAGAAGCCCGAGCATAAGCACCGGATCGAGCACCGTGGTGACAATTAAGGCAAAGAACATGAGCCACATGGGTGTGACCGTGTCTCCGGCGGCTTGAAAGATGCGCTGCAGGAGGAAGGATAGAAATATGGCAGGGCACCCCCATATAAGAACACGGAGATAGGATGTTCCCAGTTTTGTCACTTCCGGGCTTGTCCCCATGAGATAGAAGAGTACCGGTACGCTCAGCCAGACCGCGGCCCCCACGGTGATCGTCGGCCAGCGTGGTCGTGGTAGGATGGACCACAGCACAAAGCCACCCGTCGCAATGCCGGCAAGCGCCAACCGCCCGAGGAGTTGGCCGACCCAAATGCTGTCGATGATGTTATAGGATCCTTGGAGGTACATCATCAGCACCACAGGCCAGGCCAACCTGAGAATGACAGGTGTCAGAGGTCCTTCACCAACGATCCGGTCCTGAATGTCGGTTTGAAATGTGGGTTTTGGAATGTCCGCTGGAGGTGATCCGAATCGAGGCATAGTCCGTTCCCTTCAGGTAAATTCTCTTGGAGGGCAATCCTGTCACAGTTCTTCGGGTGTGAAGGAGACCACGTCGTCGATACGGGCCATATCGGCGAAGAACATGACAAGCCTGTCCACACCAAGGGCGATGCCTGCGGACTGGGGCATGCGCTCGAGGTCTCTGAGAAATTTCTCAGGCATGGGGTAGACGGGTTTGCCGAGGAAGCGGCGTTTTTCTCTCTCAGCATGAAAACGCGCCTCCTGTTCACGAGGGTCTTTCAACTCTGAAAAGGCATTTGCAATCTCGAGGCCGCCCAGGTAAAGTTCAAATCTTTCCGCCACGTCAGGATTCCCCTTCTTCAGTCTTGCCAGCGCCCCCAAGGACGCGGGGTAATCGTATAGAAACGTGGGCTTGGGTGTTCCCAAGCGCGGCTCAATTTTTTCCACCATGATCTGATCAAAAGCGCCGCATTCAAGGGCTTTCTCCACAGGCACTCCGGCATAGGCGTTAAAAGCCTCCGCAACAGAGAGGCGGTGCCAGGGCCTCCGGAGGATGACTCGCTTATTCTGGTATTCGATCTCCTCTCCCATCTCCAGTTGCTTGGATACAGCAAGGATCATTTCCTCGCACTCGTCCATGAGGTCTCTGTAGTCAATACCCGCACGGTACCATTCGAGGAGCATGAATTCGGGAAGGTGGAAGGCCCCTCTCTCGCCCTGCCTGAAACAAGGGCAGATCTGGAATATTCGGGCATATCCGGCTGA
>JARRRH010000559.1:0-3767 GCA_037380925.1 Deltaproteobacteria bacterium
TTTAGTGATAGCAAGTTGCCAGACTAAGGATCCCATTGAGAAGGTGTATGCAGATAAGGGATATTATGGGGAGCCGAATCAATCATTTCTCCACTTGGATGAAATAGCAGATGGAATCATGCGCAAGGACACGGTAGGAGCGAAGATAACGGAGATTGAGATAGAGAGGAACAAGGAGATATCCAAGGGGAGATATATTGTTGAACAGTATTTTGGATTGAGCCATCTCTATGATGGAGCTTATCGTGCCAGGTTTACCAGGATGATGAACATCTGGGACAGTATGTGCCGGCAGATGGCGTTCAACATGTTTAGGGGATCAAAGTTGTTGGCTGGCACTTAGGAAATGGGGAGAGGTGTGCCCGAGCAATAAAATGGGCACATAAAGATGAAGCATAGGCCGCATAGGGCTGCCATTCAACGAGGGAAACAGCAAAAAGGCTAATGAATATTGGGCAGGCACGAATAGGTTGATGACAAGTTTTGGACAAAATCGTTATTCAAGGAACACGATTTACTTTTAACGGAAAATTCAAAGCTTTTCAGCTATTGAGCCACGAAAGGGAAACCTGGATACCGATGTATGCTGAAGCCTAACCACTGTCACTTGTTCCTCTACTCTACTTTTCTTATCTTCTCATCCTCTAACCTTCTGTGAATAACGAGCCTTCTAGCCGCATGGATATACAAATTCTCAATCCCCTCGAAATACGCAACTGGGATGAGCTGCTACTTTCAAACGAGAACAGTTCTTTCTTCCATTCCTCGCCTTGGGCCAAGGTGCTCCATGATACCTACGGGTACAAGCCGATTTACTTTTGCTCATTAGAAAACGGCAAGCTCTCTTCGCTTATGCCCTTCATGGAAGTCAATAGTTGGCTGACTGGAAAAAGGGGCGTTTCCCTTCCCTTTACGGATGCTTGCGACAGCATCACCTGCGATATTGAAGCCTTCCGAACCGCCGTGAACGCAGTGAAAGAATATGGCAGGGAGGTGTGCTGGAAGACCGTCGAGTGGAGGGGCAATGGGGAATATCTGGCAGATGCCCCCCCTTCTTCATCGTATTTTACCCATATGCTGCAACTAGGAGATCCTGAAGAGCAGATATTTTCCGGTTTCAAGAGCAATACAAGGAGAAATATCAACAAGGCCATAAAAGAGGGTGTTAGGGTCAAAATAGGAAACTCCCTTGAATCGGTGGAGTTGTATTACAGACTCCATTGCCGTACTAGAAGACATCTTCGAACATATTATCAATAAGGGCTGGGGTTTTGTTGCCCTTGCCTTCCTGAAAAGCACCTGTTTGGCGGGAGCGATATTTTTTTACTTTGGGAAGATGGCCAACTATAAATTCGGGGCATCCAGCAGGAAGCATCAACATCTGAGACCCAACAACTTGGTTATGTGGGAAGCGATCCGGGAATGCATAAAGCGAGGCTCTCGAAAATTCAGTTTCGGCAGAACAGCAACGGATAATAAAGGGCTTCTACAGTTCAAGAGGAGCTGGAACCCGCAAGAGGGAAAAGTGCACTACTATAAGTACGACCTGAGGAAAAACTCATTTCTGACAAAGTCCATTCGTGTCAAAGGTTTCTACAATGAGATATTTAACGTCACACCAATCCCTGTTTTACGGTTAGTGGGCGCGGCGGTGTACAAGCACCTTGGGTAAAAGAAATGAGATTTCCCTGTTATTCCGCACTGAGCTTTTGTTTTCTAGCCCAACTACAGCATTTGTGAGCCATTAACTTTGACTTCTCTTACTGTGAGCTAGCGGTTCCTTGTACCTTCAATCAAGAACCTAGCCTCAAGCACTCAATTTCCATTAACCTTGGAAGCTAAGAACGTTATATATCGAGGAGAACATGCCGGTTAGGATCCCAGCTCTGCTTTTATGGCTCTTCTACAACATAAAACCCATCATCCCCAGATTTGTTCAAATCTCTATGCGCCGGTCCATTGCAAAACACATCCGCAAGAAGGATTGTCACCTCTGGCCCATCGATCCTAATTCTGCTCGACCACCCGCTGGTTGGAAGGGCTGGCCGGACGCTAAGAAGTTCGCACTGGTGCTTTCGCACGATGTAGACACTGAAGAGGGATACAATAAAATACTCAAGCTGGCTGAATTGGAAGAGAAAATGGGTTTTCGCTCTTGTTTCAATTTCGTTCCGGAACGCTATGGGAAGGTATCGCTAGAGCTGCTCGATGAACTTCGAAGCCGGGGATTCAGTGTGGGCGTCCACGGATTGAAGCACGACGGCAAGCTTTTTCGTTCTGAACGCATTTTCGACGGCCAGGCACAAAGAATAAATGTCTATCTCATGGATTGGAAGGCCGGAGGGTTTTCGTCTCCATCAATGCATCGAAATCTGGCTTGGATGACCGCTTTAAATATAAAATACTCGATTTCCACTTTTGACACCGACCCCTTTGAGCCCCAACCCGACGGCGTCGGCACGATCTTTCCGTTTATCGTGTACAGAAACAAAGATCAGCATTCGAAGCGCGCCAAGCAAGCAAATGTCTGCCCTCAGAATTCTTCTTCTCAGTCCGGCTCTTCGCCGCCAGGGGCTCTGACCTCTGAGCCTCCGCCTTTTTTCGTCGAACTCCCCTACACGCTCCCCCAGGATTTTACCCTCTTCATCATTCTGGAGGAGAAGACCATTGATATTTGGAAGCGTAAGCTGGACTGGATTGCTGACAAAGGCGGCATGGCATTACTGAACACTCATCCAGATTACATGGATCTCAATGGGGACGGCCGGGAAAGGTGGACTTACCCGGTGCAGTACTACCTTGACTTTCTCGAATACCTTCAGCGCCGGTACGATGGCCAATATTTTCACGCCTTGCCCAGCACATTGGCCAAAGTTTTGAATTCTTGGTGTCTTGATGACATATCGAACTCTGGGCTTTAGGAACCAAGCCCAGTTTCTGTGCTATCAGATATGAGCTTTCATTTATCAGCTTTTTACAATCCGAAGTAGATTAATTCATGCAATCCGCGAAAGCAGAGCATCGCAAAAGCGTTTGGATAGATCTGGACAACTCTCCCCACATTCCTTTTTTCTGGCCCATAATCAGGCGGTTTGAGGAGAACGATTACTCGGTCAGATTGACGGCGCGGAATTGTTTTCAGGTGTGCGGACTGGCGGATTTTTACAAGCTAAAATACAAAAGCATCGGCAAGCATTAAGGGAAGAACAAGGCCCTAAAGGTGTTTGGCACTCTGTATCGCGCTTTGCAGCTCTTACCTATAGCAGCCAAGGCGAAACCGGTGCTAGCCCTATCCCACGGCTCTCGCGCGATGGTCATTGCGGCGCGTCTGCTAAATATTCCCACTGTGGTGATGATGGATTATGAATTCGTTCAGATGATTCCCTTTGGTCCCCTGGCATTGATCATTGCGCCGGAAGTAGTGGCCATGGGCGGTATCGCAAAAGGGAAAACAGTGGTGGCCAAATATCCGGGAATCAAAGAAGATGTGTACGTTCCTTTTTTCCGGCCGGACGAGGCGATCAAGCATCAACTCAAACTGGCCGACGATAGGATTGTCGTGAACATCAGGCCCCCTGCAACCGTAGCTCACTATCACAACCCGGTAAGCGAGGTCCTTTGTGCGGAAGTCATGAACACCTTGGGTGCTCTACGCAATGTTAAAATGGTCATCCTGCCGCGAACCGAGATCAACCAGACAGTGTGGATCAGGAAAAACTGGCCTCATTTGTTTGCAGACCAAAAAGTGGTCATTCCTGACCAGGTGG
>JARRRH010000560.1:0-2570 GCA_037380925.1 Deltaproteobacteria bacterium
GTCATTGACGTTGTGGGACTATATTTAGACCCTCCTGAAAATGCTATTGTATTGAGTGTAGATGAAAAGAGTTCGATTCAAGCTCTTGATCGAACACAACCTCTATTGCCCTTGAAACCCCACCATATTGAAAGACAGACTCACGATTATAAGCGCCATGGCACTGCCACTCTCTTTGCGGCCCTGGATACGGCTACCGGTGAGGTCTTAGGTAAATGTTACAAGAGACATCGACACCAGGAGTTTATTGACTTCTTAAACCTCATAAATAGAAACGTCCCTAAAGGCAAAGAGATTCACATTATCACTGACAATTATTCAACCCATAAGCATGAAAAAGTAAAAAAGTGGTTCATCAGGCATAAACGATTTCATATTCACTTTACTCCAACAAGTGCGTCTTGGATGAATCAAATAGAAATATGGTTCTCCATATTACAGAGAAAGCAAATAAAACGCGGTGTTTTCATAAGTGTCAAAGACCTGATTCAAAAGATCGAAGCTTTCATAGAGCATTACAATCAAGACCCCAATGCATTTAAATGGGTGAAGACCGCACAGCAAATAATGGCCAAAGCAACAAAGCCTGCTTATGGCATGTAAGTCCATGAATTTAAGATACGAGTCACTAGGATACCTTGAAGTCCAGAGGCTTATTTCAAATCTGACATGTTCAGGGAAGAGGCTTAAGAATGTTCTGGTTCCACTGCGGGAGGTCTTCAAGTTTGCGCAGCTTGCCGGGTTTATCGAGAAGAATCCAATGACGCTCATAAAAAGCCCTAAAGTGAGTAAGCCCGACATAGATCCACTATCAATGGAAGAGGTAGCTTTGTTCTTGAAAACCGTCAGCCCCAGATATACGAACTTTTTCACGGTTGCCTTCTTTACCGGCATGCGATTTGGAGAAATGGCAGCCCTAAAATGGAAAAACGTTGATTTCAGGCTGGGCATCATAAAGGTAAGAGAAACCAGAGTCCGAGGTGAAGAAACTCCGCCAAAAACCAAGAGGTCCATCAGGGATATCGCGATGTTGCCGCCAGTGGTTGAGGCATTGAGAAGCCAAAGGAAGTATACAATGGGAAAGTCTGAATATGTGTTTCTTAATCAGTACGGCCGGACTCTTCTTCCTGATTCCGTGAACAGCCATGTTTGGAAAACGGCTCTTCGTAAGGCTGGTCTAAGGGAAAGGCGACTCTACGAGACTCGGCATACTTTTGCCACTCTTATGCTGGATTCTGGTGAGCTGCCTGGGTGGGTGCAGAGAATGATGGGGCACGAGACACTACAGATGATTCATGAGAGGTACTATTCTTACATCAAGAATTACCAAAGGAAGGACGGAAGCGCATTCATGGAGAATGTTTATCAGCCGTCACGTGAATCGAGTGAAAATGTCCAGAGCACAAGAAAGGAACATGAAAATTTTACACCAAATTTACACCAAAAGAAAAACGGGGAATTAGTGGCTAAGACTAACTCCCCGAAAATGTTGAAGAAGTTTGACGGCTAAGTGGTGCGGAAGGCGGGACTTGAACCCGCACGGGCGTAGCCCACTACCCCCTCAAGATAGCGTGTCTACCTGGTTCCACCACTTCCGCACAATGACTCTATTTCGTCTCCCCCTCCGGGGCCGGGGCCGGAGCAGGGCTTTGGGTTTGCTGTGTTTGGGGGGGCGCGACACCTTTCATCACAGACTTAGTGGTTCCCCTGCCGGCAAGGAAAGCCAGAGAGAGGGATGTGAACATGAAAATCACGGCAGCAGCCACCGTGACCTTGTGCATGAAAGAGGTTGCTCCGGTGCTTCCAAAAACAGCCTGACTGGAGCCGCCGAAGGCAGCCCCCATGCTCGCCCCTTTGCCCTTTTGGAGCAAAACAATGACGATCAGGGCAATGCACACCACCACATGTAGCATGAGTAAAATGAGTCTCATGATGAAATCCTTTGATCTTTTTACTCTTTTGATAGTAGCAAAAAGGCTCAGGATTGCAACAAAAAAGATTCTACCCCGACGTCCCTACTCAGCTCAGACCTCCTTGCGCCTCGCGCCGTGGGGCTCAAGCCGTCTCATCATATCGCCTTTGGGGGAAAAGCCATCCTAATTTCGCGGAGCTTTTGACTTATATGGTGCGCTCCTCAAATCGGATGATGGGGATAAAGGTGGCGGATTTCAGGCTGGCTCCGCCCACAAGAACGCCGTCAATGTCTGTTTTTGACATGAGATCTTTGATGTTATCGGGCTTCACGCTTCCCCCGTAAAGAATTCGGACGGCATCGGCTGTGTCGGAGTCGAAATTTTCCTGGATCCAACGCCGAATAAACTGGTGGACTTCCTGGGCCTGCTCGGGCGTTGCGGTCTTGCCTGTGCCGATGGCCCACACCGGTTCATAGGCCAAAACGGTGGATGCCGGCATGCTTCCCTTGTCCCGGAGGGGTTTGAGGGATCCATGGAGTTGGCCCTTCACAACGTCGAAAGTCCGGCCATGCTCCCTTTCATCCAGGGTCTCCCCGATGCAGACCACGGGGATCAGCCCGAACTCGAGCGCCGCCTCGACCTTGCGGGCGATCATGT
>JARRRH010000561.1:0-2566 GCA_037380925.1 Deltaproteobacteria bacterium
CGGGGATTCAATTCCACGGCCTTGAGCAGATCCTGCTGGGCGAGTTTGGGTTCGCCTTGAGCGTTGTAGGTGAGGGCTCTGAAGTGGTAACCCATGGCGCTACGGGGACTCTCCCTCACAACGAGATTGAACCGCTCCAGGGCATCGGCGTAATCCTGCTTCACCAGGAAGAGCCTTCCTTTCAAGAAGTTGGCGCCGATGTGGCCTTGATCCTTCTCCAGGATACGGTCAACCATGGCTTCAGCTTTATCCATCTTCTGGAAGTCGAAATGGAGCTGTGCGATGGCAAGCTGCACATTCAAGTCATCTTTTTTCACGGCCAAGGCTTTGTTCATGGCCTCCAGAGCTTTGTCATAGGATTTATGTCGTGCATAGAAGGCGCCGAGACCCATGAAAGGCGCGATCTCTCCTTCAGGTGCGGACTCCGCAGCCTGCACATAGGTCTTCTCAGCCTCTTTGAGTCTCTTGGTGCTTTCATAAAAAAGACCGAGAGCGTAGAGATTCTGGTAATTGGTGCCGGAGGCATCGATCAGCTTTTTCAGTTCTTCTTCTGCTTTTTCCAGTTCCCCTTTTCTGGCGTAAAGACGGGACAACTCGATGTAGGGAATGCTCGATTCAGGGTCAATGGAAATGGCGGTCAGATAGGCCTCCTCGGACTTGTCGAGGTCGCCCGCTAACAGCTGAACCCTGGCCAGGGAAAGGTAGGTGTTGAAGCGTTTCGGATCCAGGGCTGCGGCTTTTTCCAGTGTCGCTATGGCAGCTGCAGGATCTCGCTCCTGAAGCTCCACACCGGAAAGGAGGCTCAAAGCCTCCACGTTGTCCGGCTCTTTTTCCAAGACCAGTTCCGCTTTTTTCCGAGCCTTTTGGGTCTGCTTTCCCAAAAGCAGAATCTGGCCCACTTTCAACTGGGCCTTCAGGTTGGCCGGATTAACGTTAACGGCCTGGGAAAATGCCTGAAAAGCATCTCGACCTTGCTTGAGTTTCAGAAAAGTGTCTCCCAGTTCGTAGTAGACCGCGTCGTCTTTGGGGTCGAGTTGGGCGGCGTTCTTGTATTCAATGACCGCCTTCTTGAGTTCATTTTTCTGAACATACTCCCTTGCCTTTTCGAGGTGCTCCCCTTTTTTCTCCTCTTTGCTCGCACAGCCTGCGGCGATGATAAAGAGTGCAAGCACAGGAACGGCCCAACAGAGACCTCTTACTCTGGGTATTTTTGAATTCATTTGCTTCCCTTCTCCCTGGTGAAAGTTCGCAATTCAAAAGAATATACTTAAACTAAGTTAAATAATATACAGCTAAACTGAATTTGTGTCAAAGGCAAAAAACAGAGGTCAGAGCCTCAGAGGTCAGAGATCAGAAAGCAGAAGTCAGATAAAAGAAAAAGCAAAACCATAATCACGAAAGCACCCTTCGACTTCGCTCAGGGCAAGCGAAACAAGAAAAATCAAAACAAAGATGAGAGAATACAGAATGAAAAGGGCGTAAGGCGTAAGGTATAAGGGAAAAATGCCCCCAGTGAAATAGGCTATCGCATTTCACGGGGCAGGCAAATGCCAAAAAAATCCCAATCACGAAAGCACGAAAGAATGGAAACACGAAGGAAGAATGGAATAGTGGAAGAGTGGGCAAAGAGAGAATACAGAACACAGGAGACAGAATGAAGAGGGCGTAAGGCAAAAGAGATTATCACGAAAACACCCTTCGACTTCGCTCAGGGCAAGCGAAAACAGGAAAGCACCAAAAAGGGCGGCTTTTATCAACAAAAAAAGGGAGTTAGAGATTTTTCTTGACAAGAGAAAGAGGTATCGCACTTAATAACGGCTGCTGAGCCAGGCAAAAATGAGTGCTCGCCGAGTATAAATCAAAAGGAGGGTCCCCATGGCCGAGCTCTTTTTCATGAACGGACCTCACAGGGGCAAGGTCTTCGTGATCGAGGGTGGTGTAACTTACATGGGGCGCTCCAGGGACAACCACATCCAAGTAAAGCAAGCCTCTGTCTCGCGACATCACCTAAAAGTTCTCCTCAAAGGCGGCACGTTTCTCATCAAAGACCTGGGCAGCACAAACGGCACTTTGCTCAGAGGACTGCGCATTATCCCGGGTAAGGAATACGAGGTAAAGACCGGGGAGCACATTGAAATCGGCGACATACGATTTGCTCTCGGCGAAGCCGTGTCCGACAGGGATGACGAAGCCCGCGCCTCTTTTGACACGGCTAAAGAATTGGACACCACAACGATGCTGCCGGCATTCGACACCACGAGGGATACCGCGGACAACATCGAGTTTTTCAGCAAAGTGTCCAAAGCCCTCATGGAATCACTTGACCTCAATGAGGTCTTTCAAAAGACGCTCCACTACCTCTTCCACCTTCTAAAGAGAATCGACAGGGGCTTCATCATCATACTCGACGACAAAACGTACAAGATTCTGGACGTGGTTTCGCAGTACAGGGAGAACATAGACGACAGCACGGGGTACAGCAAAACCGTTGTTGAGCAGGTGATCCGGGAGCGCAAACCGATCGTCATGTCCGACCTTCGCCCGGAGAGTGATGAGAACCTGTCCG
>JARRRH010000562.1:0-2559 GCA_037380925.1 Deltaproteobacteria bacterium
GGCACCTCAGTTTCGCATTGGGCAGTTTAGATATGAGAGACTTCGATGGTCGGTAATCCTCAGAGATTTGTTGGAGTAATCTGCAAAAAATGAGTGCCTGAGGTAGTTTGTTTTGTAACGAATATCAAAACCTGCAGATTGAAAACTCAGATCGAAAAAAGCTTCTAAGGAGTAAAGGTTTCAAATACTATACATAACATTTTTAGCGAGATCCGGACGATACGATCATAACAGTTATCATCGCCTAGGCAAGTAACATAGGCATAACCGGGTGGGGGTTGACGTGTGGTAAAGCGCGCGGCGATATCCAGTCGGTGTTGATGCCATTGATGGGCAATTTTTTCAAATCAATTGTTTTCAAAAAAATCGATAACCATTTCCTTTCAGGACTCTCTTACAGAATTGTGCCGATTGGATAAGTGACGCTTAAAGTCCGCATATGCTTTGCGGTTCAGCCGGAGATTGTTTCGGCTTGAGAAACTACTCACCAAGCTAATCAGCGGCTTGCGGCCTTGCCTCAAGGCGCTCCAAGCCCTAGAAAAAATGTGCGGTAGGGAATAGAAGTCCCGGTTGCAGGAGATCATCTCTGCGATAATGCCCTCCAGAGACAGATTCTTATACCGGGCCACCGGGAAGGTCAGTGTGTAATATTTCCAGTCTTCAGGGAACGTATCGAGGGCGATCCGGTCCTCCGATTTCATCTTGTCCCACAGACGAGTGCCGGGCAGGGGAGACAGAAACAACGCGTTGAGATTGTCCACGCCGTACCGGCTGGCCACCTCTGCGATATGTTTGCCGATGCCTGGTTCGTCTATGTCCAGCCCAATGATAAAAGAGCCCGCGACCAGTATGTTGTGCCGCTGTATGCGCCGCACGGAGGCCCGGAAGTCCCGGCCTTTCAGAAGGTTGAATTTCTTACCGAGTTCTCGCAGTCCTTCCGGCGAGGGGGTTTCAAAGCCGATGAAAACGCCTATACACCCAGCATTCGCAGCCAACGCCAGGAGTTCTTCGTCATCGGCGAAGTTAATGCTGGCTTGGGCAACCCATTGCTTTCGAAGGTTCGCCTGTGCCAAAGCACGGAACAGGTCCTTGGCGCGGGCGATGTGTTCATGGCGCGTGCCGATGAGATTGTCGTCCACCACCAGTACATGCTTTTCACTGATCAACTTGAATTCCCGTACCACATCTGCAATGGGTCGCTGCCGGTAGTGGGCCCCGTTGAAGGCCGTCACGCTGCAAAAGCTGCAATTCAATGGACAGCCGCGTGTGGTTTGAATGGCTCCACAGGCATATCCCTTAGACAGCAAATCATGACGGGCGATCGGCATATCGCTTATCTCAGCGAGCCCTCCGTCATACCGGCGCTTCAGTCTACCATTCCGAGCGTCCTCCAGGATCTGAGACCAGATGCCCTCCGCTTCCCCCGTGACGACCGATTCCACACGCTCCACAACCTCCTCATAGCACATGGTTGCGTGAATACCCCCCATGATGACAGGTACGCCAAGACGCCGAAAGTGACTGGCCACTTTATAGGCGCGGTTCGCCTGGGAGGTGAAAGCGGTAATGCCCACCAGGTCCGGCAGGGGCATGGCCGGATAGTCCGGCACGCCGAGGTTCTCGTCCACAATCGTGATTTCCCACTCTTGCGGGGTCAGGCTCGCAAGAACCAGAAGGCTAAGCGGTTTCCACACGCGGTAGCGGTTCCAGCGACTCTCCTTGACTTTGACGATGTTTACAAGCGGGTTGGAGGGATTGATCAGATATAATCGCATAGCGCTTATTCAGCCCTGGTCATTGAGGAATTTGTCTGCGGCATTTGCTCACTGCTGTTTTTGTGAATTGATTAATGTAATTCCTATTCATTGGCCTGAAGTCAACACTATACGCATCATTTTACAGAAAACAAATATTCAGACATCTCTTGTCAATAATTTTCAATCTGAGTGAATTTTAAAATACGTTTGGTAATAAAAATTCCTTATTGAAGATATCGTGCCAGTATCGCAGAGTGACATCAAGTCGTGATAGATTGAGAATATCACAAGAATAAGAGAAACTGTGATATGCAATGGATTAGCTCAAATCCCCTCCGTCGACCCAATTCCATTACGACTACCATTTGTAACATCAAAAATCGGGCGATTCAAGATTAGCCCAAATAAGTCATATGCTTACCCTCAGGGCTCGTGTCCGATCAGATCGAAAGCTACACACGAGAACTACAGGGTTGGATCTCGGTTTGCACATCTTACAGTTACACAAAAGGCTAACCTGGATATTTCTCTGGGCATTGAATTTCAGGCGGGCTGTCGGCTTCGGAGAGGGGGTCTATACAATTCCCGCTGCGAAGAGGCACAAGCAGCTCCCCCTTACCTCCGGCATGCAAATCTCGGTTCAGGCAGATTTAGAAGCCTCAGTTCATTCACATTTCTTTCCTACCACGAAAAACGCTCATCTGGTGCTTCTTGTTTAAACTGCTCTACTCATCTTCTTCATGTTTTCTTCACTATCCCAGGCAATTCCAGGTCTTTCCCTCAATTCACATTTCCCCCAAAA
>JARRRH010000563.1:0-2559 GCA_037380925.1 Deltaproteobacteria bacterium
CCGCGCAATCCCCAATGCCGTGACCGATTCGGGCTTTTTCCCTCCGATGGAGACGGTACGGCGGGTGTCGCTGAATAGAATCTCCCCCCTGGTGGGCTTCTCCAATCCGGCGACACAGTTGAAAAGGGTGGTCTTTCCTGCTCCGTTCGGTCCGATCAGGCCGATGATCTCCAAGGGATTGATATTGAAGCTGATATCCCTCAGGGCCTCCAGTCCCCCGAAGTTCTTGTAAAGCCCATTTATTTTCAAGAGTGGTTTCATTCTTTAGCGATCCCGAGGACTTTGACTTTTTTCCTTTTGACCCGGCCGGCTTTCATCCGGGCTGCAACAGCGGGAATCGGCAGGAGCCCCGCGGGGCGGAAGCGCATCATGAGAACCATAATGAGTCCGAAGGCCAGAAACCGGACCTCCACGGGCAGGCCCAGCAAGGGCAGCAGCTCGCGGAGAATTTCGCTCAGGGAAACAAGCACAAAAGCGCCTACCATCACACCCCAGATGTTGCCCATTCCGCCGAGCACGATCATGCAAAGGATCAGGAAGGATTCCCAGAACTTGAACATGTCCGGGGAGAGAAACGTCACCCACCGGGCAAAAAAAGCCCCGCCCACCGCGCCGAAAGCCGCGCTGATCGCAAAGGCAATCACCTTGTAAGTCAGAAGGTTTATCCCGCAGGAGACAGCGGCGACTTCGTCATCGCGGATGGCAAACCACGCCCTGCCCAGCCGGGAATCCTGAACGCGGTACATCACGAACACAGTCACCAAGACCATGATGAGAGCAAGGTAATAGTAAGGCACTTCACCGACAAGCTCCCATTTAGGCCCGCCAAACAGGGACAGATCAATGGCAACCGGGTCAATGCCCGGCAGGCCGAGGGGTCCTCGGGTCAGCCAAATCTCGTTTGTTATGAGGAGAACCACCAACTCGGAAAATCCGAATGTGACGATCGCGAAGTAGTCCCCTGTGAGCCTGAGCGTGGGGGCACCCAGCAGGATGCCCCAGATGGCGCCGTTGATGAACGCAAGGGGAACAATAATCCAGAAGGAGAGCCCGAAATGCACGGTGAGCAGGCCGGAGGTGTAGGCACCGATGCCGTAAAACCCGACATAACCCAGGTCCAGCAGGCCGTTGAAACCAGGCACAATGTTCAACCCCAGGGATAGAATCATGTAAAGAAAAACAAGGACAACGATGTGGAGAAGGTATTCCGATACAAAGGGAAGGAAGGGCACCACAAGGGCCAGAGCGAGGGCTCCGACCCTAATGAAGTCCGCACGACTGTATTTTGATGGAGATAGCCAATTGACCATGTTACATGCTCTTTTTCGTGTCCTTTATGATTTTCCCAAAAAGACCCGCCGGTATGAGCACAATGACGGTGATCATGACAGCATAGGAAATCCCGTCCCGATAAAGCGAACTCAAGTATCCCGCTCCAAAGGCCTCGGCCACCCCCAGCACCACGCCCCCCAGCATGGCGCCGGGCACGGATCCGATGCCGCCGAGCACCGCCGCAGCAAAGGCCTTGACCCCTGCAATGTATCCCATTGTCGGATAGAGGGAATTGTAGTAAGCACCCACCAGAATGCCGGCCGCCCCGCCCAGAGACCCGGCCAAGGCAAAAGTATAGGAAATGACTCGGTTTACGTTGATCCCTGTCAGGGCAGCCATGGTTTTGTTCTGGGCCACAGCCCTCATGGCCTTGCCCCACCGGGTCTTCTGAATGATGAGGTTGAGCCCGACCATCATGATGATCGTTACGGCAAAGATGAAAAGGTGGAACCAGGAAAGGCTGACGCCGCTGATTGTCACGGCCTTGTGTTCGAAGTAGGCCGGCAACGCCCCTTGGGGAAAAGGTTTGGGCCGGGAGCCCCAGATCACCATGGCCAGGTTCTGAAGGAAGATGGACATGCCGATGGCTGTAATGAGCGCGGCCAGCCTGGGCGATTGCCTCAAGGGACGATAGGCGACGATGTCCAGCAACACGCCGCAAACGGCGCAGCAGAGCATGGCCAGGAGGAAGGCGGCATAAAAAGGCAACCCCATAAAAGTGATGAAGGTGAAGGAAAAAAACGCACCCAACATGTAGATCTCGCCGTGGGCAAAATTAATGAGCTGGATGACACCATAGATCATGGTGTATCCCACGGCGATCATGGCGTAGATGCCGCCGATGGTGAGGCCGTTGACGAGTTGCTGGAGAAACAAATGCGGGTTCCCTCTTTGTAAAAAATTCAGACCCCGAGGACCTGGCTTTGATCCGCCCCCAAAAAGGGGCTTCAACATATGCTGGGGCGATGGAGTAATCGAGTGGCCAAACCGTTCACTACCCTTAGCCACTGCACAGAGGGATCGTCGCGACTGGCCCAGAGGATTCGGTCTTCAATGGTTAAGCAAAGCGAGGCGTCGAAGCCGTGTAGACCTCGACGCCCGGCCTAAATCGCAACAGGTTACTTCATTTGTTTTGCTGCGACAAATTCTCCGTTCTCCACCTTCTTTACGAATGCCGGTTTGGAGCAATTCCCCTTTTCGTCAAAGTAGGTGAGACCGGTGACGCCG
>JARRRH010000564.1:0-3056 GCA_037380925.1 Deltaproteobacteria bacterium
TAACCATCTGGGTTACCTCCTATCCTTTGGGATGTGTTTGTGCAAACCCAATAATAATAGGATACCCAGATGGTTTTCTATTTTTTATTCACCATTCGGTGCAAGATCGAGGTACTTATGCCAACAAGATTCTTTTTGCTAATCAGCCGCACCTTAGGAGCAGGAGAAAGACTCTGAATGGTTTCGGGAACGAGGTGACTAATGATTAAGGTTTTCATTGCTAACGGAGCGGAGCAAGGTCGCTCCTTTGTCCTCAGGGGAGATACGGCACTGGTTGGTAGGGGTTTAGCAAATGAGATTTGTCTCAACGAATCTTCAGTGTCCCGTAAGCACGCGAAGATCTACAAGAAGAATGATCAATATTATATAGAAGACCTCCAAAGCACGAACGGAACCTGGGTCGATGGGAGCTTCATCAAGTGTGGAGTACGGGTATTAGTAGAAGAAGGCATTCCCATTGCGGTCGGAAACATTGTGGTGAGTCTCGGGAAAAAATGTTCCACAAATCGACTGCCCGATCAGTATTCGATTGTCTTCTAAAAAGAATCGACAGCGGCTTTGTTTTCCTGATTGATCGTGACAGCGGAAAGCTAAAGAAGGTTGCCAGCTATTTCAATAAAGGAGGTGAGACAGAAGGAACGAGACATAGCAGAAGCCTGGTCAGACGAGTTGTGAAAGAAGGCAAGGCCGTCATGATGCTCAATACGGCTACGGAAGACAAAGAGAATCTTTCAGACAGTATGGAAAAGATTGGGGTCAAATCGGTGATATGTGTGCCCTTAGTGGGCAAAATGGGAACGAGGGGGGCCATCTATTTGCAATCGCTGAATGTGCCTCATGGATTCCGGAAAAGCGACCTGTTTCTTCTAACGAGTTTAAGTACTCCGATAGCTCTCGCCACAGAGAACGCTTTGCTTTATTCCCAAAGCAAGCGAATGGAGGAAGAACTCCAAGAAGCCAAGGATAATCTGGAAAAAGAGGTCATGAGCCGCACTTCTGAACTGAAGAAGGCAAAAGACAGACTGGAGGAACTGTCCATTACGGACGGCTTGAGCGGTTTGTACAATTACCGCTATCTCATTAAATCGATTGAATCCGAGCTCAAGCGAGCGATTCGATATCGTACCAAGCTTTCGCTTTTGTTGATGGACATCGATTATTTTAAGAACTTCAATGACACCTATGGACAGTTGTGCGGGGACTATGTGATCAAGACCGTGGGCAAGCTTTTCAAAAGCAAAGTCAGGGCAACGGACGTCGTAGCCCGTTATGGTGGTGATGAATTGGCCGTCATGCTCATCGAAACTGATACAAAAAGTGCTCTCGAAGTGGCCGGAAAGCTCAAACAAGAAATCGAGAGCTACGCTTTTCAGTGGCAGACAAAACAGCTGAGTATCAATCTCAGCATTGGCCTAGCGATAGCGCCAGCGCGCGGGATCCAGGAAGTTTCCGATTTAGTTGAAGCAGCAGACCGTGCTTTGTATCAAGCGAAAAGATCAGGGAGGAACTCCGTTGTCGTTTTTGACAAGGATGAAGAGACCGCCGCAAAGCAGAAAAGCGTCATTCCCCCTACAACAGTACTCCGCTAACTTTGCAGGCAGATAAGAGTCCGAAATCTCCCTTTTATATTATTCCCGTTTAAAGATTTCCTAGTCAAATCTATTGAGCAGGCAGGTTATGGGTGGGTAGCGATTTCCCCAACTGAACATGATACTCGGCTTGAGTGGCGCTAGCTTATTGAATTAATAAACCTTAGGTTTCGGACTGTAAGAAAATTTAGGCCTTACACAATTAGGAGAAAAAGGCCGACGGTCTCTACGTAAGCCTTTGTGCACAGTACTTTTAGGAGCCTTGGAAAAGCCTACTGACACTGTGCTACAGCTCAACTTCCTGTCCTTGCTCTTTACGTCTCAAGCCCGAATCACCGATATAGCCGAAGAAACTGCACCAAAATCTCGCTGGATGTTTTGGCCTGGACAGGAGTGGCGAACGGAAAGCCGACAATTACCAGAAAGCCATGCATTCCTTTTTGTATCTGTCTCTCCTAGAGATAGTTCTTAGGTTAGACGAACTTTAAGTTTCTAATTGCGTCGCAACAGTGGAGCATAGAATGTTTTTGGTCGGGTAGACCAGGGAAGTTGCCATCCCCCGCCCCCCAAAAATCCGGACGTGCGCGATTAGCGCATCCGGCTCCTCCTATCATGGACTCATTACGTGATTCTATTCCACCATGCATCCGTTGTGTCAAAGCACGTTGATCCTTTGACAGCGTTGCTACCCTCTGGAGTCCCGTTGAGACGTTACTGGGCTCAACGTCCCCTGCTGCATCTTTCCCTCCAGAGGCTCCAGCAATACGGCACCCTCTTCGCTCCACAGGGTCCCTTCGGGTAGGTTTCCCTGCTTCCTCAGTACTATGGAGCGCTCCGACTCCCTGCCACCTGCCTCCTCAGGCTTCGTGGCCTTCACCCACGGATACCGCCTAAGCAGCCTTTCTTTGCTTTTGCTCTCCCCCGGAGGGATGCCTCCCGGGGAGGGCATCAGGAAGAGATCACCGGCTCTCCCACTCCGGATTCCATTCAGCGGAGATGACAGGGCCTCCCAGGTTCCTGGGGGACCCCAATGCCTGCATGCCCTGCTCTTCGACCCCGGCGGAACCCTGCCACTCTTGCTGTATCATGCCAGGATGTTGCCTTCCGCAGGTAACACAACGTCGGCTTCCGCAACGATTCTTTCGAGGCTCAATCACACGGCCTACAGACCCCCTGTGTACGCTTCGCAGCCTGGGTTGCCCCAGTACCACGCAACATTCGGTTCCGACTGCCAGCACGCTTGGCCGGGTAGGACTGTTTACCTACCGGGTCCCACAAAGGAGTTTCTACTTCCTACTGGAGGCTTCCCCTCCTTCCAGGCTTTGCCTGGCGCACACTACCCAAATAACCTGAAACTCAGACTCCCACCGAAAATCCAGGTTTCATGTCAGCCTGCCCGGCGCCTAGCTACTTATCGTAGTCGTTACTTTTGAGTGAAGCTGAAAACGATAGCTTACTAAAAGCATT
>JARRRH010000565.1:0-2548 GCA_037380925.1 Deltaproteobacteria bacterium
GCGGGGAATTAAACTGGCCGTTGAGGAAATCAACGCCCAAGGCGGGGTTGATGTGAAAGGCCAGAAACGACCCTTTCAGGTTGAAGTGATCGATACGCGGGATCTGGAACCCGGTGTTCCGGTCAGCGACGCGCTCATGGCCGTGGAGAAGCTCATACTGGAGAAGAACTCGGATTTTCTGGTCGGCGGTCCTGTGAGGTCCGAGGCTGCGCTGGCGGCCATGAGTCTTTTGGCCAAGTATAAGAAAGTTTCCATTTTGACAACCGGTGTCCTGACCCCCAAGTACCACGCCCTTGTTGCGCAACAGTACGATAAGTTCAAGTACTGCTTCCGGATCCACGGAGAGGCGGTGCAACTGGTGGGAGAGATCATGGCCTGCTTTTCCGATATCCGTGAAAAATACGGCCTCGACAGGGTTTTCATCATGGTCCAGGATGTGTCCCACGCCCGGGGCGGAGGTGACGTACTGGGCAAGGTGGCTGGTAAAAAGGGCTGGAAAATCCTGGGAACCGAGGTCTACCCGACCGGGACCGGGGACTTTTCCATGGGGCTCCTTAAAGCAAAAAAAGCAGAGGCCCAGATCCTCAACATATGGATGGACATGCCCGAAAGTTCCATCCTCCTGAAACAGTGGTACGAAATGAAGATACCCGCCCTGCCTTTCGGTTCCACTTTGGCGGCGGCCGAGCAGCCCGGTTTTTGGGAGGCTACAGAAGGCAAAGGAGAGTACACCCTCTGCAATGTGGTCAATGCAGGCAATGCGCCAAGCGAGGCTACGCCTTGGACGATGAAGTTCTATAACGCCTATGCAAAACGTTGGGGTGTAGAGCCCGAAGGCCTGGGAAGCTCGAGCAGCTACATGGCGATCTACGTTTTGAAGGACGCCATTGAAAGGGCAGGATCCATGGATTCAGATGCCGTTGTGAGCGCACTTGAGTCAACGGACATGATGGGTGTTTACGGCAGAATCCGTTTTGATCCCAAGAGCCACCAGGTCATTCCGGCCTCGGATCCGAAAGAGGGGGCCGTGGGAAGCGTCTTGCAGTGGCAGGCCGGCAAAAGGATCGTGGTGTACCCCAAAAGCATTGCCACCGGCGAAATCAAATTGCCGCCTTGGATGCTTTAAGAAATTCCAGCACAACAACACGCCAATAGACATCGTCTTACTAGGGCTTACTCCCCTTGTAAGCCTGGGGGCCGTAAGAGATCCCGGAGGAAGGGGAGAGACCGCCTGAACGCGACTCGTCGGATGAGCGGCCTCCCCGATTCCTCAACCTCTCTCCTAAACAGGTGGCGGACCTTGTCATGGAGATCCTTATCTACGGTACCATAAACAGTGTCGCCCTCGCCCTAATGGCCCTTGGATTCGCCCTCGTGTACGGAATCAGCCGGGTTCCGAATTTTGCCCACGGCGCCCTCTACGTGGTCAGCGGGTTTATCGCGTGGAGCTTTTTGAACAGTCTGGGCATCCCTTACCTGGTGAGCATTGTGCTGGCCATGGTCATCACAGGCCTGGTCGGGGGACTCATTTATCAGTTTGTCCTCATCCGCGTCAGAGGGATGGCCATCTCCGAAATTATTGCGTCTTACGCCATGGGGCTGGCCATTTTGGAGGGGTTTCGCTGGTGGGGGTTCAAAGGCATGACCTACACCCTTCCCCTTTTCATTGAAGGGAGCATTTCTATAGGAGATATTCCTGTAGACCTCCACCGCATCGTGGTGGTCGGCTTCGGCGCAGCGGTGGTGGCCTTTCTCTGGCTCTTCACCCATTACACGCGAATAGGCCGGGCTCTAAGGGGTATGGCTCAGGATGAACGAGCGGCACTTATGCTGGGCATCGACTCCGACTTCATGGCACTCCTGGCCATGGCTTTTGGTTCCACGCTGGCTGCACTGGCAGCAGTGATCTTGCTCCCCCTGGGCAACATCGTGGTGGAAGCGGGGTACAATGTACTGATTCTGGCTATAGCCGTTTGCATTGTCGGCGGCTTGGGAAGTTGGGTCGGGGCGGTTATTGCCGCTTTTCTGATCGGTTTCGCTCAGATTCTCACGGTGGCTTATCTGGGGGCGCACTATCAGATGGTGGTGGCATTGCTGGCCATCATTGTTACTCTCGTCCTGAGGCCTTCGGGTCTGTTCGGCCGTCAGAAGGAACTGGAAGAAAGGGTCTAAGGCGTGAACACGGAAGGCCTTCGAAAGGAAAGACTGGACCGGGGCATCAAGGTGCGGGCCGACGGTATCTACGCGCTCATGTCGGGTCGGGAGTTGGCCTATCTGGCTCTACCGAGGTTGCTTCTCATAGCGGGCATGCTGGTTGCCCCTTTTCTCATGCCCAGCATGTACTGGCAGCGCGTCATATCCATCGTGTGCATCTATGCCCTTCTGGCTCTGAGCTTCGATTTTCTAGCCCACTATCTGGGTTTGGTCTCTCTTGGAGGAGCTTTTTTCATCGGGACAGGGGGAGACCTGGCGGCTATTTTGAATACAAGCTGGGGTCTCCCACCGCTCATGGCCATTCCCCTTGCCACTCTGATCGGGGCTTTCATTT
>JARRRH010000566.1:0-3042 GCA_037380925.1 Deltaproteobacteria bacterium
AGAGGGGGAGCTGCCATTGGGTATAGACGGCGATAATGGCTCCAACATCGGCCACTCCGACCCCCCCTACCATCTTGGCAAAATCCGTAACTTTGCCCAAAACGCTGCTGTAGAAAATCTTAAATTTGACTCTCCCCTCGGTCTGTTTCTCGATCTCCTTGGTCCAGTATACCAACGAAGCTTGATCGTTTGCGGCTCCTACCTTTGGAGGAGGCGCCCAATGCAGTGTAACATTTAAAACAAGAGGTTTTGACGCTTCCTTGGCCATGCAGGGCAAGGCAAAGAGAAAGCTCATGACCAAAAGCAGAGAGATGAGGGTAATCAATGTTGTCTGACATTTTTTCATTTTCATTCCTCCCATATTTCGGCTATATATCCTTGTTGATGTGGCCATTCATCAATGTGGCTCGGACGTCATGGCGAAGTCCGCCCAGGTCCCGCATCTGTCTTTGTAAACATAGGACCTGTTATAATCCGACCAATTCCAAAAAGGTGTATGGGCCGCTTTTACGTTGCTTAGGAAAGGCATGGTAGGATTGGACAGGCCCACGGGATTGCCGTCATGGCTCTTGGTCAGTTGCATCTTTAATTCACCCGAAGGCATTTTGATGTGTATCGTATCCTTGCCTTCCTCAATATCTATCTTGACATATTTAATCCCAAACACCCTCTGCATCATGCCGCCGCCGCCAAGGGACTGGACAGCAAGAGTCTCCAAAACCTTTCGCTGTTCCGGAGTCGCGCTGTCGCTGATGTAGATACCGCCTTCCGAACCCTTTTCCAAAACCTCCGCAAAGGTCGAGTGCGGCAAATCCCCCATGTAGATGACCGTAGTGCCTGCAAGATCAACCCCGTTAACCGTCCCTTCCTTAATCCTGAAGGTCATGAAATAACGGCAGCCCCCTTCCTTGTCCCTGCCGAAATAATAGGGACAATGGCCTTCTGAGGCGCAGGCCTCATTATAACTTCCCTTGATCTTCCATCCTGGTTTCAGTTCTTCCATTGGAATCCCTCCTTTCTTCATTTATTTGTTTTCCAAAAACAGGCATGGACAAAAATTTCTTCTCGTTCTTTTATGGATCAGCCTTCTTCAAGCTGCGTCTTCCAAATTCCGGCTTTTGAGAAGTTAGCCGTGAGGGACCTCTAGAGCGGAGGTTAAGGGTTGGGAGAAAACGCTCTCACAATCGGGTAAACTGGATTGAATGTCAAGGAAAACCTCTCGATTGGCCTTCCAATCCGGCCAACATTCCCTGTTTTTGATAAAACTATTTCTCGACTCGATCATCGATTTCTTATCGGAAATTTGTTTTGCGGTTTTACCGACATGCGCGGCGGTGCTGCCCTATGGTCCAGGCCCTGGTCCTTTTGGCGAAATCCCTAACCTCTTCATCTGTCCTATAGTCTTCGGCACCGCAATCATCAATATGAACCATCTTATGTTTCGGCCTCAGGAGCTTGGGTCTCGATACTGCGCCTGGATAACCAAGGACCATCATGTCAAAGGCGACCAGTTCATCCGGAACTCCAAGAAGAGGTTTGATTTTTGCCTGAACCTCGGGGACCCTGATCCTTGTCCACCATTGAGCTGCAATCCCGAGAGATGCTGCTGCGAGGTGCATGTACATAAAGGCGTTTGCGAGACTCGCATCAAAGATAAACTTGTAATGCTCATTCAGTTTAGTACGTTCACCGGGTGGAAGCCCCACTCTGGCCCTTGGATCGCCGTATAGTATAATGAACACCGGGGCGTCATAAAAAGGCTCAAGAACTCCTTTAGTTCCCAAAATTCGCTTAACAAGCTTGTCAACAGGATTGAGTGAGCCGGAATTCGCGGGAGTATCTTTGGCTTCTTTAGAAAGGGGAGGCAAGTTTTCCTGCAGGATGCCGATAATCTTTTCCCTCAGGTCATCCCTTTTTACCACAACAAAGTCCCAAGGCTGAGTGTTGAAACCGGAGGGCGCCCACCTGGCCACCTCGATAATTTTGTCAATGTCCTCGTCGGGAATTCTGCCCGGCTTAAATTTGCGAAAAGTGCGTCTCTTTTTAACCAGTGCCAAAAGCTCCTCATAAACCATATCGCCCCTCCTGAATCATTGTGTAAATCGTTTAGCCTTACAGCATAAATTTCTTAGAACGATTATTCTGACAAGTCAAGCTTTCAGCAGGGCAAGGCAGGTTTGAAGTGAAATACGGCCCGCCTTATAGCTTCTCCGCTTCTTACCCATAACCTCATATTTTTGTGTAAGGTTGTATGCGGGACTTGACCCTTCATGTGCGGTCGTTTTATATGTATTTGACAGCGATTTTGACGTCTGTGACCTATGGCCACGGGTTATCATTGCTCCCCGGCCTAATCACTAAACAAAATTTCGAAAAAAATAGACAACCGACGATGGCTGTTTCTAAAAGACTCACCCTGGGTTTTATCCTCGCTTCCGCGAGCCTGACGATTATGGCCGGAAGCATCATTGCCCCAGTGCTGAACCTGATGCGCGATGCCCTGGGTGTTGCGCCCGCTTCCGTCGGGTTGATCATCACCACGGGCATCTTCGCCGGAATCAACGTCTTGATCCTGAACATGTACGGCGGGATCGAACGGGATCGCGTCATGGGATGGAGGGGAAGCGCCCAAAGTTTCGGAGGGGTCATCTGGCCCCTGATCGGCGGCACCCTCGGCGCATTTTCATGGCGCTTTCCCTTTGCGGTCTACATGCTTGCCATCCCCATCGGTCTGCTTGCCATTGCCACAGTTCCGGAACCGGCAACCCAACGCCGGGCCGGGCCGGAGTCCCGCGTCAGCGCATCGGTATTCGGAGTTTTTCGGAAAAGCCCTGTCCTTTTGGTCATCTACGGTCTCATGTTCTTTGGCAATATCCTTCTTTACGCCATCGTCATTTTTCTGCCCCAGCTGCTCGAAAGCTTCGGCATATCCAGCACATTTCGAATCGGTCTGTTTATCACCGCCATGACGGCCTCCGCAGGAGTGACTGCTTTCATCTACGGAAAGATAAGGTCCCGGTTTAGCTACCGAGTAATTGTTGC
>JARRRH010000567.1:0-3912 GCA_037380925.1 Deltaproteobacteria bacterium
ATGCCCAGAAAGCCGCCGAAATCCATGATGGCGTAAAGGATCTGGCCCGAGTCTGTGTCCACGACGATGTCTTCTATCGACCCCAGGTCCTCGCCTTTCATATTACGCACCCTCGAACCTATAATTCTCGTCACCATGAAGGCGTTGATTTTCTCGCCCTTTGCAGCCTCATAAGGCCTCAACTCTCCGCCTGTGGATGCATCTTTGCGCCCTCTCTCCTTTTGGGCAAAAGAGACCCCGGCCGCTACTGCAAAAATGATGGCTAAAACTTCGGCAACGATCAGCATACGTGTTTTCATTGTACCTTCCCTCCTTTTGGTTCTTGTTTTGCAGAATGAACCACAATTTCTCTCTTTCATGTTCGGGAGCAACAAGCACTGCCCTAATCCCATTCTGCAAGCTCTTCTGAGCCTTTGGATCCTTCGCACAAGCAACCCACGTGGGCATCATGCACGGCTCTCACTGCAGGACGTCTCATTTGGGCAGATGGTGCCGGAAATGCAGCTGTTTTGGCGGCGGAAAAGAAGTCCTTAACAATCCCCCAGGGATTTGTCGGTCTTCTGTATTGACCGTGCGCCGTCGCTTTCAACACCCGTTAGTGCGCGGATGGCGTCGATATTTTCGGGGATGGTAATCGCCTCGTTGTGCACCTGGTATGTGAGACAGATCTCGCTGCCGTCCGCGGCGATACTGTGTTCCCAAACAGCGACTTCCCACATGTCAGCCCCAGGCCTGCCAATATCCCTCATCAGTTCAATTACTGAATTGAGTGCCACTAGGTTGTCTCTGGCACGTATGAAAGCGATGCGCGGTGCAAGCGCGGGCACTTCATGCAATTCGGGAACACTCGCGGACCTTGCGGTCTCGATCATGGTGAAAGCGATGTGACTGAGGTCGTGAGAACCTGCACCCGCCCTGGTGACAACGTTCAATTCTGGAATGACCGTTTTGGCATCCGGTTACGATCGATCACCGTGCGAAAATTCTCCCAAGTCCCCCCTGAATACCCTTCAACATATAAACCACCTTTCCTGCAAGGCGGATGAATCTCTAATTTAGTTGCGAAATAGGAAAAAAGCAGAGCACCGCGCACAACGAGAACAGGCCGAATCGGGGTCTTGTTTCAGATTCCAGATCAAATTGATAGACTAAGATGCAACTTTATTCTCACCTTGCTCTTCTGTTAATGGGTGATTGGGTGTATTTTCCTGCTAAAGTGACTGTATTCGGCGGGAAATTGACATGAGAAAAGGAGAAAGGATGCCCCGGGGCCGAAAAAGGCGTTTTAGGACCTTCGGAAGGGATTACGTTGACTTACGACACTCCTTCAGTCACAGGAGCCCTAATTTGAATATTAGAACCCAGTCTCATAGACTTATGGTGCCGATCGCATCCTTGAGAACCTTGGCGGAAGCCTGTAGATTCAAAATTTCTTGCTGATCGAGAGAGATTTTTAAGACCTTGGATATCCCGCTGCGATTCAAAATAACGGGAACGCTCAGACAAATACCGTCAATGTCGTGGTAGTCATCCCCTGAAGCTAACTGGGCCGACTCTCTTCTTGCTCGGGCAGGGCCTCGACAAGGAGTGTCAGACCATCGTGCCCACAGATCTTGACCCTTTCTCCCTTCATGAATCTTGCTCCTCGGGCCCTAGCGGTCCATAGCTCGTCGTCAATCTCGACTTTCCCTTCCGGGTCAATGTCTTCCAAGACAAGAGCTTCTTCACCCATCATTTCTTCAAATCCGGTTCGGGTTTTCCTTTTTCTCCCCATGACCGTGAACATGCCGTAGTACATAAGACCTGAGATGAAGAGCAAAAAAACATAGATGGGCAAAGCCATACGGAAAGGAAAAAGATAGAACAAACCCAGGCCCAGAACCGGTAGTGCCATAATGACGACCATCATAGGGGTGTACTCCTCATTTACTCAACGCACGAGAGCTGTTTTCGTCCCTTAAATTTCTTACCCTTCTTTTTATGGGAGGTATTACGCGGTTCTCGGATCTTCACCTGCTGCTCCAGGGACCAGTCCTGCTAAAGATCCCGATCAAAAGGCGAGCCGGATAATGGTTGCAAGCCAAAACAGGGTCATAAAACGCATAGGTAGGTCTCTGCTTACCTTTTTGTGCAACCGAGCTATTCCTTTTGTGAATAAGCAATTTCCTGTATTTGTCTTCTCAGTCGAAGGTATTTTTGAGTACTGTGGGCTGTAAATTGGAGCCTCAAAAAGAGTCCGCTTTCAAGGCCTCCCTTGCTGGAAATCGCCCTTAACCCCAACGCGCAGGAACTGAAGCATTCTTGTGGTACAAGCAAGGTCTCCTGCTCTGTCGGCGCTTGCGGAATTGATAGCTTAGTTTATCGGGGGATCAAGTTATAGGCTGCAACCTATACGCTAAACCAAGAGGGTATGCCAAAAGGGTAGATTCAGGTGCGGTTACCGAGATTTGATCTGGCAGGACTGAAAAGGCCGGTAAGAGTAGATCGGGCAGAAGACTACTTATCCTAGCGAGAGCTTTTGGGCTTTCCGAATTTCTTTTCTCTATCGATACGAACCTTAAAAATTGACCCTCATGTATTGACAGACCAATTGCAACGCACCGTGACCCCCTCGCCTTCCTTCGAACCAACGGAAAATGTGCCTCCCGAGAGCTCGCACCGCTCCCTCATGCTGGCAAGCCCAATGCCGCGTCTGATATTTTCGGGCTTGAAAACCTCCTCCATATCAAAACCGCAGCCGTCGTCCTTAATCGTTAGTTGGATCGCATCCTTTTGATATTTCATGGAAAGGGTCGCATTTTCCGCGCCGCTGTGCTTGGCCACATTGGTGAGGGCTTCCTGTGAAATCCTGTAGATAACGATTTTCAGGTCTTCGGGCACATCCGCCCCGTCCTTTTGCAGTTCCAAGGTGACATGAATATCTTTTTGCATGTGTTCAAACTCGCGGCAAAGAGAACGAAGGGCAGGAGCCAGACCGAGGTGATCCAGAATCTGGGGCCGCAGGTTTTGCTGAATTTCATTGACCTCTCGCATAGTCTTCGTGACGAGATCAAGGATTTCTTCCAATGTCGTCGTATCAGCAGCCGGCCTGTATGACCGCAACTTTTCGATATTTCGCTCCACACCCATCTTGATGCCCAAGAGGTTCCCGCCGATGCCGTCGTGGAGTTCATGAGCCACATTACGTCGCTCGGTTTCCTGGGCCTCCAGCAAGCGGGCCGAAAGGAACCGGAGCTGCTCTTGTCGCTCTTTGCGCTCCGTAATGTCCCTGGCCACACAAATCACCAAGGCCGGATATCCGCTCTCTTCCCTGATCGGATAGCACTGTTCACGGATCCAACGAAGCGATCCATCAGGCCTGAGGATTCCGTATTCTAGGTCCTTCCTCGCTTCCCCGAGCAGGTCTTGCCTGGCGGATTGGACCCTTTCTCGGTCATCTGGGCGAAGCGTCTGGAAAAAAGAAGACGGGTCTTGTACCAGGCTTTTGGTGGTGCGTCCCCAAACGGTTTCATAGGCCGGATTGACGTATAGCATTTGACCGGAATCGGGCTCCACCATCCAAAACACATCCTGCACGGTTTCTGCTATGAGGCGGAATCTCTTCTCGCTTCGGCTCAAGTCCTCCAAAGCCTCAGTCAGTTCAGTAGTTTTTTCTTCCACCTGGTTTTCGAGCAGTCTCTTGGCTTGCCGGATTAACCCCTCTGCCTGCTTGCGCTCGCTGATATCGTAATTGACGCCTGCCATGCGCAATGGGGCGCCGCTTTCATCTCTGTAAACGCGACCGATGGAAGCCATCCACACCGTTGTACCGTCTTCTCTTACCACCCGGAATTCGTCCTGGAAGTCCTCTCCCTCCTGAAGGCAGCTCTCGAAGTGGTCCAGGACCTGGCTCCTATCATCCGGGTGGATGTA
>JARRRH010000568.1:0-3452 GCA_037380925.1 Deltaproteobacteria bacterium
GGGGCGCGCGGGACAAGCAAGTGCCCCATGACAATTGACTAATGACAAATGACCCCAGTGGAATAGCGGAGACGCTTCAAGCTAGAAACAAGTGTAGTCCTGTCGAGAGATCAGGAGTGTCGACGTGATAAAGCGCAGCGAATTCCACGGGGCAACCAAATGACTAATGACCAATGACTAATGACCAATGACAATTGACCAGAAAGACAGAGCCAAGGTTCTGATCGAGGCGTTGCCCTACATCCGGCGGTTTAGCAAAGCCACGATTGTGGTCAAGTACGGCGGAAGCGCCATGGTGGACGAAGGGCTGAAGAAGAACTTTGCTCTCGACATTATCCTCATGAAGTACGTGGGCCTCAACCCCGTGGTGGTCCACGGCGGCGGGCCGCAGATCGGTAGTCTTCTCAAAAAGCTGTCCATCGAGAGCGAGTTTGTGGACGGGATGCGCGTCACCGACAAACAGACCATGGATGTGGTGGAGATGGTCCTGGTGGGAAAGGTCAACAAGGAGATCGTGGCGCTGATTAACCAGAGCGGCTGGCAATCTGTCGGCCTTTCCGGCAAAGACGGACAGCTCATCACCGCCAAGAAAATGAAATACGTCAGAAAGACACGGGTGGATCAGCCCCCGGAAATCATTGACATGGGCATGGTGGGCGAGATCACGTCCGTGAACAACCGTGTTCTCAAGGATCTCCTGGAGGGGCAGTTTATTCCGGTTATAGCCCCTGTTGGTGCGGGGAAAAAGGGTGAGACTTACAATATCAACGCAGACCTGGTGGCCGGCTCCATTGCCGCTTCCCTCAAGGCAAGGAAGCTGGTGCTTTTGACAGATACGGAAGGCGTGCTCGACCCGGAGGGAAAGTTGATCACCACCATCAAGATGAAGGACCACCAAGAGCTTATCGACAACGGTACGATAAAGGGCGGAATGATACCGAAGATAAAGTGCTGTGTGGATGCGCTCAAAGGGGGCGTCAAAAAGGCCCACATCATCGACGGCCGAAAAGACCACTCCATTCTGCTGGAGGTGTTTACCAAAGGCGGTGTGGGTACGGAAATTGTGCCTTAGTTGTCACTAAACCCTGCGCCTCTGGTGTAGGACCAGTATAGGTTCTACCGGTCCGGGGTCTAGAAGAGCAGGTATGGGTTGAATCATGGGGCTTAGGGAGGAAGCCTTTTCTTTCGTTCCGAGGCTCCGGGCTGGTCTTTTCTGTGACTTACCTCTGGGGGAGTTCTGCCCCCTCCGCATTCCCTTCGACAAGCTCAGGGCTGCGGTTTCCCCCTGAGATAAGTCACGAAAAAACGACGCCCTCTCACCAGTCACTTCAGAAAAGGCTTCCTCCATGAGCCGGGCTCGGAGGGGCCACAGATTATGATGGGAGAAGGAAAAAAACATGAACAAGCCATCACAGAGTCATGACACTGTTGAGCTTGCCGACAAGTACCTGTTCCCCACGTACAAGCGGCCCCCTTTCGCTTTGATCAGGGGAGAAGGGTGCCGGGTTTGGGACGAAGACGGCAAAGCGTACATCGATTTCGTGGCCGGTATTGCTGTTTGCGCTTTGGGGCACAGCTCTCCCATTGTAAGCCGGGCTTTAGAGGAACAATCCAGGACGCTCGTACACGTTTCAAATCTCTATTACACCAGGCCGCAAGCGGAACTGGCGCGGCTTTTGGTGGAAAACTCTTTTGCTGATCGTGTTTTTTTCTGCAACAGCGGGGCCGAGGCCAATGAAGCGGCCATAAAGCTTGCGCGGCGCTACTCCAAAGAGAAGTTCGGCTCTGGAAGGCACACCATTATTTCCATGACCGGATCATTCCACGGACGAACCATGGCGACCCTTTCGGCGACCGGCCAGGCCAAGATTCAGATAGGCTTTGATCCTTTGCTGGCAGGTTTTAAATTCGTCCCTTTCAATGATCTCGACGGACTGAAGCAGGCTATCGACGATTCCGTCTGTGCGGTGATGCTGGAACCCATTCAGGGAGAAGGAGGGGTTGTCTGTCCCGCCCCCGATTATCTGCAAGGGGTGAAGGCACTGTGCACGGAGCACAACCTGGCGCTCATCTTTGACGAAGTGCAGGTGGGCATGGGGAGAACAGGAAAACTCTTTGCCCACGAAAATTACGGAACAACACCCCATATCATGACCCTGGCCAAGGCTCTGGGGAACGGTCTTCCTATCGGCGCCATGCTGAGCATTGAGGAAATGAGCAGTGCTTTCGGCCCCGGCAGTCACGCCACCACCTTTGGAGGCACGCCTTTGGTAACCGCTGTTTCCAAGGCGGTACTGACCAGTCTTTTGAAAGACGGGTGGCTGGATCACTGCCGGGAAATGGGCGAGTATTTCAGGGGCAAGCTGGGTGAACTTGCGAAAAAACACGCAACCATTAAAGAGGTAAGAGGGCTGGGGCTCATCATCGGGGTGGAGATGGACAAACCCGGCGCACCCGTTGTTGATGCCTGCCGTGAAAAAGGGTTTCTCATCAACTGTGCCCAGGAGAACGTGCTTCGCTTTGGCTCCTGTTCGACAAAGCTTCCACCAGGACCAGGGTGTCCTTTGAGACGGCCATGTTCAGGTTGGGGGGCCGGACGGTTTTTTTGAGCAGAGCCGACACCCAGATGGCAAGAGGGGAGCCGCTGAAGGACACGGCCAGGGTTCTTTCTCGCTATTTGGACGGGCTGGCTGTCAGAACCTTTGCCCAGGAAACGATCGAAGAGATGGCTGCCTGGTCGGTTGTTCCGGTGATCAACGCCCTTACCGACCGCTACCACCCCTGCCAGGTGCTGAGCGACCTCATGACGGTCAGAGAAAAGAGGGGCGGGCTGGACCATCTCAAGGTGGCCTGGGTGGGAGACGGCAACAACATGGCCCACTCGTGGATCAACGCTGCCCGCGTGTTGGGCTTTGAGCTCGGCTTGGCTTGTCCGGAGGGATATGAACCGTCTCCGGAGATCCTGGCAGACGCCGGGAAAAAGATCAGCTTGACAGGAGACCCCGCAGAGGCTGTTAGGGATGCGGATGTGGTCAACACGGATGTGTGGGCCAGCATGGGTCAGGAGGAGGAAAGGGAAAAGCGGTTGTCTGCTTTTCAAGGTTTCCAGGTCAATCAGGCCCTGTTGAAGGGGGCCAAACCGGAAACTCTGGTGATGCACTGCCTTCCGGCCCATCGGGGTGAGGAGATCAGCGCGGATGTTATGGAAGGCCCCCATTCGGTTATCTTTGATCAAGCGGAAAACAGACTTCACCTGCAACAAGCCCTGCTGGAAGCCCTTCTTGTAGGACAATAGGATTAAGGAATTGAGGGACCAAGGGATTGATGATTGACGATTGTCGATTGAAGATTGAAAAATTGGGGAAGTTAGGGATTGGAAACCCAGAGCCTCAGAGATCAGGGCCTCAGAACCTCGGAGACCCGTTGAAATCGTTGCCCTTCGATTCCCCTCA
>JARRRH010000568.1:3512-5803 GCA_037380925.1 Deltaproteobacteria bacterium
TTTTCGTGATGACATTCTGTTTACTGGATTTTGTATTGTCTTCTACGGCTTACCTGTTGTTCCCTGCGAGGCGCAAACGAGCTAAGCGAACAAGCTAATGAGGAGGAATCAAATTTGCCCGAGAAAATAAAGAAGATTGTCCTCGCCTATTCCGGAGGGCTGGACACCTCCGTCATTCTCTCCTGGTTGAGGGAAACCTATGAATGCCCGGTCATCGCCTATGCGGCCGACGTGGGTCAGGGGGATGAACTCGATGAGGTTAGAGACAAGGCTGTAGCAACGGGTGCGGACGAAGTGATCATAGAGGACCTCAGAGAGGTTTTTGTTCGCGACTTTGTGTGGCCTGCGTTTCGGGCCAATGCCGTTTATGAGTCCAACTACCTGATGGGCACCTCCTTAGCACGGCCCATTATCGCCAAAAGACAGGTGGAAGTGGCCGAAGAGAGAGGGGCTGATGCGGTCAGCCACGGTGCCACCGGAAAGGGCAATGATCAGGTCAGATTCGAACTGGCCTACATCGCGCTGGCACCGCATCTGAAAATCATTGCGCCTTGGAAGATCTGGGACTTCAAGGGCAGGGAAGACCTGATCAGCTTCGCGGAGAGCAGACACATCAACGTCCCTGTGACCAAGGAGAAGCCCTATTCGGTTGACAGGAATCTGTTACACATTAGTTTTGAGGGCGGTATTCTGGAAGATACCTGGAAAGAGCCTAGCAAGGACATGTTTGTCCTGTCCGTGGCACCGGAGGATGCCCCGGATAAGCCCACGTACATCGAGATTGAATTCCAGGAGGGCAGTGCTGTTGCTTTGAACGGGGAAGCCCTGTCACCCGCCGCCCTGCTTGGCCGGCTGAACACTCTGGGCGGCCGAAACGGCATCGGGCGGGTGGACATCGTGGAGAACCGCTACGTGGGCATGAAGTCAAGGGGCGTGTATGAAACTCCCGGCGGCACCGTCCTGAGAACGGCCCATATGGCTATGGAATCCATCACCATGGACCGCGAAGTGATGCATATCCGAGACGGGCTGGTCCCCCGGTACGCGGAGATGATTTATTACGGGTACTGGTTTTCACCTGAGAGAAAAATGCTCCAGACCCTCATGGACGAAGCCCAGAAGAATGTGAGCGGCGTGGTCCGGGTCAAGCTTTACAAAGGGAACTGCATCGTAGCCGGGAGGAAATCCGATCAATCCCTTTACCATGCGGGCTTTGCCACTTTTGAAGAGGATGAGGTTTACAACCAAAAAGACGCGGCAGGCTTTATTCGTCTGAACGCCCTCCGGCTGCGGATCGCGAATATCATGGGAAGAAAGTAAGCGGCTGGATTACGCGGATGCTTTTAATAGCAAGATAAAAGAACCGGAGATCGGCATAGCAGACAACGCTTTAATGCCAAATTACAAAGGCTAAAATCCATTTAATCACGAAAACACGAAAGAATGAAAGCACGAAAGAAGAGATATTTTGAAGAAGAAGGAAATCGTTGCGTTAGCTTAAGGCTGCGAAAGGACCGAAGGATTCGCATTTTGCCGAGATGCGAAGAGTATTGAATTGAGTTTTTCGTGTTTTCTTAATTTCGTGCTTTCGTGGTAGAAGTTCTTCCTTTGACATTTGCCGCTGTTTCCAGAGTTTTCTGCTGCCTTAACGAATCTAAAGGAGATGCGTTCTCGTTGACTCCATGTTCATGAGGAATTGATGATGTCTGAAAAGATATGGGGAGGCCGTTTTCGACAAAACCTGGATGAGATTCTGGACCGCTTCAATGCATCCCTGAACTTTGACAAGCGGCTCTATGCCCAGGACATCGCAGGGAGCATGGCCCACTGCCGGATGCTGGCTAAGCAAGGGATCCTCGCGGATGAAGAGGCCTCCCAGATCATTGAGGCCCTGGCTGAAATCAAGAGAGACATGGAAAAGGAAGACTTCCAATTTGATGAAGGCCATGAGGACATTCACACCTTGGTGGAGAAAGCTCTGATAGACAAAGTGGGTGCAATCGGGGAAAAGGTGCACACAGGGCGGAGCCGGAATGACCAGGTCTCTTTAGACATGCGCCTGTATGTGAGAGAAGCCGTTGAAAGGGTTATCGCTCTGATCATCGACATGCAGAAAGAGCTGCTCGCTCTGGCGGAAAAACACCTGGACGTGGTTATGCCCGGCTACACCCATTTGCAGCGAGCCCAGCCTGTGCTGCTTTCCCATCATCTCCTGGCCTACTATGAAATGCTCAAAAGGGACAAGGAGAGGTTCCGGGAGTGTCTGAAGCGGGTCAATATCCTTCCCCTCG
>JARRRH010000569.1:0-2512 GCA_037380925.1 Deltaproteobacteria bacterium
AGGGCGGCCGATCCGGAAGGTATGGCTCCGAAGGGGATGCCTTCCATGCTCTTCCGGCAAACCAAGGAGCCGAAGGCCACAGCCAAGACTCCAGCCATGATGCTGGGTAATATTATGAACTGTTTGGTTGACTTCGGGCTCATTTCTTCATCCTGTCATCCCGCTTTTCAAGGGCTTAAGGCACCAGGAAATGGGCAAGCGCGCCCTTGATATGTGTCAACTCCGTTGGCAAGAGATACCAGGCGGGATTTACCGATGATGCAGGAATTGAAAAAAAGCCTGTACGGACGGTAGGAACATATCAGTTGGCGAGTACGCTGGCAAGATATTTCGTTTATGATACTGTTATTTTAGGCAGAATAGGCTAATTGCATGCTATTTGTACTATGTTGGCCAAGATTGCATAACAAAGGTCAGGGCCTGTTCGAAGCCCTGGAGCGTCTCGACACATGAACAAGGGGAAATTTTGAGCCGGTTTCGAGACGATGGGTTTAGGGGAGAAATCAGCTCAGGCATAAGCGGCCATCTTGTTCTGGAGTTCGTGTTTTTGCATTGCGCCGGGCAGGGTCTCTTTGAGTTCCCCATGGTCGAAAATAAGAATCTGAGGCACGCCCAGGATGTTGTAAGAAGAAGAAAGCACAGGGTTCTCGTCCACGTTCAGTTTCCCCACCCTGACCTTGCCTTTTGAGTCCCTGCCGTAATCGTCGATGACAGGGAGAAAAGCACGGCAGGTGGGGCACCACGGAGCCCAGGCAAAGATAAGTGCCGGCAAAGGAGATTTGAGGACCTTTTCCTGAAAATTACCATCAGTAATCCTCAGGGGCTGGGGCACGAAAAGTTCTTCTGTCTTGAGGGGTTGTTTGCACTTCCCGCATCTGGGACCGGCTTCGATTCTGTCGGCGGGGATTTTGTTTCGGGCTCCGCACTCGGTGCAGCGAAATAGATAAACGTGGGGCCCGCCGGCACGGCTCTCTGTTTTTCCAACCTCCAAGGGCGAACCGCATTGGCCGCACTTGGCCTGCATGCCCGCCTTTTCGTGGGGGATTCGGTTTTTCGCTCCGCATTTTGAACAATGCACAATGTAAGAAGCGCCGGGATCCATATTTTCCCTCATTCTTCCACAGAAGGCTCCTTGTTTACAGCTCTTCAAGGTGAGCAGGTTTTAGCCCCTTCCGTGCTCGATTCCGCTCTTGCTTAGCAGATTCTCGGCAAGAGTTCCCCGCTGGGCAGGCCCACAAGCCGCCGGCCGCCAATGGTGGTGGCGAGGACCACCCGCCCTTTGTCGTGTTCCCCAGCCCGGCCGATATCGACGGCCCCGGCCCCCTCGGGCAGAGCGCGCCACTTGGACAGGATCTCTGGAGCAGCCTCAGGGGCGCAGATGGCGATCATGCGACCTTCGGATGCGACGTGCAGCAAGTCCAAGCCGAGCAATTCAGCGACCGCCCGGGCTCCGGGTGAGAAGGGCAAGTTGGCCTCGTCCACCTCGAGGCCGAAGGCTTGGCCGGCCACGACTTCACTGAGCACGGCGGCCAGACCGCCACGGGTCGGGTCGCGCATAAAGCGCACTTGGGGGGCACATTCACCGATGGCGCGCACCAGGTTGTGAACCGGAGCGGTGTCGCTCGCCGGAGCACCGTGAATGGCAATGCCCTTGCGCACCGCCATGACGGCTATGCCGTGATCGCCAAGGAATCCGCTGGCCAGGATTCGGTCCCCGGGTTTGACCCGCCTGGCGGAAAGCTCGAATCCCTCCAAGGCCTCGCCGATCCCGGCGGTATTGATATACATGCCGTCGCACTGTCCCCGTACAACGACTTTCGTGTCCCCGGTGGCCACTGTCACGCCACAAGCGTCTGCCGACTGCGCAATGGAATCCAGCACGGTTCGGACCGTTGCCAAGGGCAAGCCTTCCTCGAGGATCAGGCCCACGGACAGCCAGCGGGGATCTCCACCGCTGACGGCGATGTCGTTGACTGTGCCATGGACTGCCAGGTCGCCGATGTTCCCGCCGGGAAAGATGAGCGGGCTGACCACATAACTGTCACAGGTGAAAACAAGGTCGGGCCGACAAGCCGGTAATCGTGCCCCATCCGGCAACTCAGCCAAGGGACCGTCGCCGAAACGGGTGACAATTTCCTGCTTGATGAAATCACGGGTCAGCAGGCCGCCACTACCATGGCCCAGCACAACGGTTTCTTCGGACATAGACACACCTTACGTCGGCAAAGGCCGGTTTTGTTACTGCACCATTCCTGTCCAAAAAAGGTTTCTCGATGCTGCAGGGGTATGGGGATCAGATCCCCATACCCCTGCCTTGGCGATGCGAAAAAAGGGACCTGTATTGCAAGTAAAACCATTTCAAAGTTATTTTGGACACCAGTGCTACTGCACATATTTGAAATAAGCCGAGCAGGTCCCCTCGGAGCTGACCATGCACGGACCTGCAGGCTCGATCGGCGTGCAGACACGCCCGAAGAGCGGGCACCGATCCGGCCGTAGCTTGCCCTTGAGC
>JARRRH010000570.1:0-2512 GCA_037380925.1 Deltaproteobacteria bacterium
GCGTCATCCATGACTTTGCGTACCAGAGTGCCGGGCTGGACAAAGTCGTCATCATCCTTGCGCTTGGTATAGGCGGCGCGGATGAATTCGCCGCTGGCACTCCAGACGGCCACCTCGGGATAACGCTCGGGGTCGGCCATAGGGCCTCCCTTGGAGTTCGGCGCATAGACCGGATCGGAGACGTTCAGAATCCGCATCGTACCACCCTTGCTGTAGCTGTGTACCGGGCACTTGGGACGGTTGACCGGGATCTGTTTGTAATTGACCCCCAGGCGCGCCCGGTGGGCGTCGGCATAGGAAACGAGACGGGCGAGCAACATTTTGTCCGGGCTCGGGCCAATCCCGGGGACGAAGCTGTTCGGCTCGAAGGCTGCCTGCTCGATCTCGGCGTGAAAATCGCTTGGATTGCGGTTCAGAGTGAGCCGGCCGACCTCATGAACCTGATAGTCCGAGTGCGGCCACACCTTTGTAAGGTCGAAGGGGTTGAAGCGGTAGGTCTCGGCCTCCTTGAAGGGCATGATCTGTACTTTCAGGGTCCAACTGGGGTAGTCTTCCCGCTTGATCGCCTCGAAAAGATCGCGGCGGTGGTAGTCGGCATCCTCACCGGCGATCCGGTCGGCTTCTTCCTGGGTGAGAAATTCGATACCCTGGTCGGTCTTGAAGTGGTACTTCACCCAGAAGCGCTCGCCTTTGGCGTTGACCCACATGTAGGTGTGACTCGTGTAGCCGTTCATGTGCCTATAGCTCCTGGGGACTCCGCGGTCGCTCATCAGGATGGTGACCTGATGGGCGGTTTCAGGTGACAGGGTCCAGAAGTCCCACTGCATGTCGTTATCGCGCAGGCCGCTGTCAGCCCTGCGCTTCTGCGAATGGATGAAGTGCTGGAACTTCATGGGATCACGCACGAAAAACACCGGAGTGTTGTTCCCTACCATGTCGTAGTTGCCCTTGATGGTGTAGAACTTGAGTGCAAAGCCGCGAACGTCACGCCAGGTGTCGGGACTGCCGCTCTCACCGGCCACCGTGGAGAACCGGGCCAGGACGTCGGTCTTCGTGCCCGGCTGAAAAAGGGCCGCCTTGGTGTAGGCGCTCACATCCTGGGTCACCTCGAAGTGTCCGAAGGCCCCCGAGCCTTTTGCATGGGGCTGGCGGTCCGGAATCATCTCCCGGTTGAAGTTGGCCATCTGCTCGAGGAGGTAGTGGTCCTGGAGCAGGATGGGTCCGTCAGGCCCCACAGTGAGCGAGAACTCGTCGCTTGAAACGGGAATCCCGGCATCATTTGTTGTGGGTTTGCGTTCATCTTCTTTCATGCTTATCCCTCCCTTTTGTTTAAGGTTTGTTATGCCTGATACCTCTCACATTGTTCCTGGAAAAATGGTGAGTAAACTCAGTGCCGAGGATATCAAAGGTTCAAGAATAGGGAATTATTTTAGATACCTAAAGAAAACGGTGGAAGGGCCACGTTGACTCTCCCTTTATCGGATTTCTCATCACTTTGGCATGAGATTCAAGAAACATTTTAATAAATCAAAAGAGCGTTCAGAGGCGTTAATGAAAAGGAGATTGAAAGCGCTTCGACTTAGAAACTGGAGTATTCGATTCTATTCAATCTGGAATGGCAATTCATTATAACTAATTTAGATAAAAAATCAAAAACATTAAGGCGGGATGTTTTTCAGCGGAAGTGCAATTGACCCGGGCTCAGATCTCATTTATTCCTTTTTAATAACCTCAACGTTGCACTTATTGTTTAAAACCAATCCCTAAAAGATCCATTCCAGGATCGAAACTGGTATTCTAAGGGCAATCAAAGCATGGTCTTCAATTTTCTTAAAGCGCGCTCTTTGTGGACATGATTGGGAGGTCAAGCCTCAAAAGGCCCTTTCTTTGGATTACCTTAAAGTCAAATCAGATTGCGAGCTTGGTCCGGGCAATGATGACATGTGCTCCCCAGTTTGTTCGCTTCCAAGGGGCGATACCCTTATATTTAGTTGGGGATAATATGAAATCGAGATTTATTATTAGATATATTGAATTATTATATATCAAATAATACGAATTTATGTTAAAAAGGGCTTGTCATAAGATGACATTTTGCCATATTATCTCTTTTCTTCAAATGGGAGTTTAGAAATATCATTTTTTAAGGAGGAGAAAATGAGGGGTAGTGAAGAGAAAGGGGCTCATCTGGAAAAGAGTGATTATGAGAAACCCAAACTGGAAAAGAAGGGCGATCTGAAGGAGATCACCGCGGGAATCAATTCTCAACAATTACCAGAATAAAGCCGCCTGGAATTGACCGTACGCCCGCCACAGCAACCGGGTTTTTTATTTTTGGGGGTTTCCAGTTGGAATGGGCGGTTTCCCATTGACGCGGGGCGGTGTTTTTTAGCAGAAAAAAGGTCCTTCCAGGGGTAAGCCTTTCGTATTCCGCAAAGGCTTATATCCTGCGATTTTCGTTGAAGGATTGAGGAATTTGATATAATGATTTCCGCCATGAACCTCGGTAATC
>JARRRH010000571.1:0-2510 GCA_037380925.1 Deltaproteobacteria bacterium
TCCCATGGCGTCCACGGCGCCGGTAATCAGGACGGCTTCCGTCGACATGAAATTGCCCGCGTGGGGAACGCCGTGACGGGAGATCATCTCCGCGCCTGAACAGCACATCCCCACCAGATTGATCCCTGCGGCACCGGCTTCCTTCGCCGCCTCGATCAGGCCGGGATCATTGACGGATTCCAGCATGGACTCGAACAGGTTCGGTTCGTGGCCGTGGATGATGACGTTGACCTGGTCTTCCTTGAGGCAGCCCATGTTGACGTCCGTCTTCACGGGTGTGGGCGTTCCGAAGAGGATGTCGGAAATCTCCGTGGCGACCATGGAGCCCCCCCAGCCGTCCGAGAGGGCGGTGCGGCTGCACTGCTTGGTGAGGTTCTCGTAGTGCTGGTCCACGCCCATGTGCGTCCGATGCATCAGTTCCATGATCTCCCGCATGGCTCCCCTCGGGACGACCCCGTGCTTTCTCCAGGTCTCCAAGGTCTTCTCAGGCACCCTCTGGGCAAAAGGGATTTCTCCTTCCACCTGCGTGTAGGTTCGCTCCAGCTCGCTGTACAGATCCATGGCGATGTCCTTGAGTTCCCGACCGTCCACCTCGATGCCGATACTCTTGGCAACCGCCTCCAGTTTCACGGGGTCCTTGATCTTGTAATCGGTGATGCGTCCGTTGACCACCTCTCTGAAGACATCCAGCATGCTCATGCCGTGGTCCGTGTGGGCCGCAGCGCCGCTCGCCACCATGCGTGCGAAGTTCCTGGCCATGATGGTGTCGATGGTCGCGCCGCACACGCCGACCTTCCCGTAGGGGTCTTTGGAATTGAGACGACAGGGTCCCATGGAACAATGTTTACAGCAGGCCGAGTCGGCTCCGATCGGGCAGGCCTTCATGCTGGCCGCCCGGTGGAAGGCGATTTCTACGCCGTCCCTTTCAGCTTTTCTGAGCATCTGGGCCGTGGCGTCACAGATGGTGGCCTCCCGTATGTTGAGCCCCTTGGGCTCGGCTGCCAATTTCTTTTCCTTTTCCATACTCCTTGTCCTCCTTTTTGGATTGGGAATCATTTTCTATTAAAGGTTCATCCTGACGTTTCTGCCCGAAGGCCCTCTCCGCCCCATAGGCCCGTGTTTCTTAAAGGCGGCAAGCGCCCGCCCTAAGAATCGTCTCTCGAAACGATTTCTCTTTTCCAGAAGGCGACCAGCCCGTCCCTGCTGAACGACATGTGCACCACCTCCCAGCCTTCGGCGCCTCTTTGGTTCAGAACCTCTGCCAGGACCTTCATTTGATCGGCGGGAAGGTGTTCGAGGTTGCATTCCCCCTGATCAGAACAGAAATAGACAATCTGTCTAAACCTTTCAGCGGAATGCATTGAGACCTCATACTCAAATCGCTTCATGGAACCTCCTGATGAAACGCGACGTGCGGAACCCTCCTTCAACGACAGGGGTTTAAAACAGGGAACCTTGCGGATTGACCGCAAACGCACCCTTTCGATGCCCGGCGCTTTTTCTCCGAACAAGGCTCTTATGGGTTGTCCTCTTTGCATCGGGCGAGCCCACGAACGCCACATCGGACCTGCCGTCCTTGCCGTGACTCGATCATATTCGGATAAGGCCGTTACCTTGGCCCTGCGGTTTTCGCTTCCCCTTCCAGGGTGCACTTGGTAAAGTCGATCTCCTTTCCACAGCCGCCACAGGTGTGGGTCCGATTGAACTCGTCGGAAAATATTTCCTTCTCTTTGCCGCAATTGGGGCATTTGCAGACAAAGGACTTGAGGTTTTTCAGCTCTTGCAAACCCGGGCAATGCATCGGTGTGGTCATCTCTATCCTCCCATTTAATTACGGTTCAGTTCTCTAAGACGAGATCAGCTTTTTGCCCAGCTCGCGTCCATAATCCTGGGCCATCTGCATACCCCCTTCCAGCGAGGCTGATTTCAGCCTCAGGGGACCTTTCACCATGTCCATCTTGAAAATATTTTTCATGGTCTCGTAAATGCGATCAGGAGCTTCTCCACTCCAACCGAACGCTCCGAAAGCCCCACCGGGCTTTCCTTCGAGGCTCACCTTTTCCGCGAGGAAGAGCACGGTCTTCATCCCCTGCATCATTTCTCCGTGATAGGTGGCGGATCCAAAAACATAGGCGTCATAGCCTTCAAGATCCTCTTCTTTCTTGATGTCGCCGATCTGAATCACATTCGCTTCAGCCCCCGCAAAGCGGATGCCTTCGGCGATGAGATCGGCGATCGTTTTCGTCTCCCCACTTCTGGTGGAATAGACAATGAGTGCTCTTGCCATATTCAGTCTCCAAAGCTTCTTGTTTCGGCCGCTCCTACTCCTCTTCTTGCTCCACCTTCCCTTTGTGTTTCGTGCCACAGAGCGGGCAGGTGATTTCGATCTCCTCCTTATTTCCGATGAATTTCTCCTGCAACTTCTCGGAACCCAAAAAAGAGATGTCTCCGCAAGCACAATGCGGACACTCGGCTCTGACCTTATACTTTTTCTCGGACATCCTTCAATC
>JARRRH010000572.1:0-2510 GCA_037380925.1 Deltaproteobacteria bacterium
AACAACTCTCGGGAAAGAGCTGAACGTGATTTTTGATATCGTCATCTGTTTTGAAGTACACGCTGAGCTGAGCACCAAGACGAAGCTCTTCTGCCGCTGTCCGACGGCCTACGGGGCCCCCCCAAACTCTCAGATCTGCCCCGACTGCACCGGCCAACCAGGCGCACTTCCAGAGCTCAACAGGAAGGCGGTCGAGTATTGCGTAAGGGGCGGGCTTGCCCTCAATTGCAGCCTCAGCGACCGGGCCCGTTTTGCCCGAAAGAATTACTTTTACCCTGATTTGCCCAAGGGCTACCAGATCTCCCAGTACGAACTCCCCTTGTGAGAAAACGGGACGCTCGAAATACCAGGAGACGACGGGAACCCTTACCCTGTGGGGATTAAGCGGATCCATCTGGAGGAGGATGCCGGAAAACTCATCCATTCCTCTAAGGATTTCGAGACGGCGGATTACAGCCTTGTGGACTTCAACCGCTCCGGGGTGCCGCTCATTGAAATCGTCTCCGACCACCGGCGAAATCCTCTGCGATCCCTTCGCGAGGCCCGTGCGTACCTGGGAAGCATAAAACAGATATTGGAATATATCGATATCAGCGACTGTATCATAGAGCACGGGCAATTCCGCTGCGACGTAAACGTTTCCCTCAGGCCAAACGGTGAAGAGACATTCGGGGACCGGGTGGAGATCAAAAATATGACCTCCTTCAAATTCATCTTGGATGCCCTTGATTACGAAATAGGAAGACAGGCCGAAGTCATCGGGTCCGGCGGCCGGATTCTGCAGGAGACCAGGCTCTACGATGAGATCGAAAGGGTCACCGTGCCCATGCGAAGCAAAGAAGATGCGCCCGATTACCGGTACTTTCCGGACCCCGACCTCGTGGAGCTTCATATCGATCAGGCCTTTATAGAGGATATCGAAAGGAGCATGCCTGAACTGCCTCACCACAAGGCCGACCGTTTCGTCAGAACGTACCACATCTCGAAAAACGATGCCCTTCTTCTCACTAGAGACCGGAAGGTGCCCGATTACTATGAGCGTTGCGCCCGATACTGTCCTGACGGAAAAAAGCTCGCCGACTGGATCTGTAACGATCTCTTCAGCCTCCTTAAGGAGGCCTCTTTGTCCATAGACAGATGCCCCGTCGGGGCGGAGGACTTTGCCGGACTCCTTAAGCTTGTGACCGGTGGAGAGATCACCGAGAAGATAGGCAGGATGGTCCTGAAGGAGATGTTCGGGACAGGGAAGTCCGCCGAAGCCATCGTCAACGAGAAGGATCTGAGACCGATCGAAGAAAGGGGGGTCCTGGAAGCACTGCTCGAAGAGGTGATGGCTGAAAACCCCGAAGCGGTGGCCAGCTTAAAGCGAGGAAAGACGGAATCCATCCATTTCCTAATCGGTCAGGTGATGAAGAAGACTCGAGGAAAGGCCCACGCAGGCAAGCTAAACCAAATTGTCCGCGAAAGGCTCCTTTGACGCAGTCTCTCCCGCCGGCGGCCCCTTTCTTCATTCCATACCCCTTGAACGGCGGTTCGGCAAATTTTCCGAAGGGTGAAAAAAGAGGCGGCCGCACCAACGTAAGAATTAGAAAACACGAAGCAGGTATTCTTCCTTGCAGATGGAGGTGTAGGATCCCGGATCAGGGAGGCTCAGGGACTTTCTCGCAAAATCAAACAACGCTCCATATTCGAATCGCAGGCCCATTTTTTCGTAGTAGGATTCGAGGATTCTCTTTGGCCTGAACCCCTTGAACCGGCAGGGAGTAGATAGGACGGGGATGCCCGTCTGCCTTACCATGTCCAAGATGTCTTGGCCGTTGCACTTGATGAGCGGCCGGTAGACAGAATATCCCTCTTTCATAGTGAGCAGGGGATAGAAACGTTGTGCCGTTTCCCTGAATCGTCCGCCCGGCCCGATGCCTTTCTCCAAATGGGTGAACAGATCCCCCAGTAAATGCTCTACCGCATAGCTCACCAGATCCCACAGGCTGTAGCTGACCACGATAACAAGCCTCTCCCAGTCATCCACACGTTCAGCCAGCACGGCTTGAAGCACCTTTCTCCTCATCTTTTGACACTCGACGCAAGGATTGACTGATTTTTCAATCTGTTCATCCGTCTCCCCCAGTTCGTGCCAGATAATACCCATCCCCCGACCGTTCCAGTAGGCGTCGATCTCTTTTCTGGCGGCCTCATCGTATCGGTGAACCGGATAGGCGCCCGCGTGGGCTTCGAAAGCGAATCCGAATTCTCGAGACGCCCTGAGCATGAAATCCAGAGCGAGAGAAGAATCCTTGCCCCCGGAGAAGAGAAGGAAAACCCTTTTGTCAGTCAGGCTCCGGAGAATACCCTTCTGATCTTCTTCCCAGTGCGGGTAGGTGAGTCCCTCACCCAGGTCCACTCTCTTCATGGTCACGGCCTTTGAATGGTCATATTGGGATGCGACCGGCTCAATCGACCCAGAGCCCCCTTGTTCACCTCGACTCCCAGACCGGATCCCTTCAGGGGAC
>JARRRH010000573.1:0-2508 GCA_037380925.1 Deltaproteobacteria bacterium
CGCTTTATCCTCAGGTTCTCCACGACGCCCGCGATTTTGACTTGAGACCGGTCTTTCCGGCTTGGCAGGTCCTGAATGGAACAGGTGCAGTTCCGCTTTATCTCCTGTTTGAATCGCTCCAGGGGATGACCGGTGATGTAAAACCCCAGGGCCTCCTTTTCCCGCTTGAGCCGCTCCCTTTCGCCCCACTCCTCCGCCTCAGGAAGATCGAGAAACGCCTTCGTCCCTCCCAGGTCCACGGAACCGAAAATCGTCAGTTGGTTGGGATCGTGGTTCATGCCGCACAACTTGGCCACGTCATCGAGCCCGGCAAGAAGTCGGGCCCGGTGAATCCCGGTAAAATCGAAGGCGCCGCACTGGATCAGTCCTTCCAGAACCCTTCGATTCACCTTGGCCCCCTCCACCCTTCTGCAGAACTCGATCAGATCTCGAAAAGGACCCCGTTCCGCCCGTTCCTCTATCACGGACTCCACCGCCTTCAGCCCCACGTTCTTGACCGCCGCCAATCCGAATCGGATCTTTCCCTCCACCACGGAAAAGTCCGCTTGGCTCTCATTGATGTCCGGCGGTAGGATCTCGATGCCCATTTCCCTGCATTCGGCGATGTTCTTGATGGTCTTGTCCTGGTTGCCCATGTCCTGAGTCAAGAGCGCGGCCATGAACTGCACAGGGTAATGGGCCTTCAGATAGGCCGTCTGGTATGCGATCATGGCGTAGGCCGCGGAATGGGATTTGTTGAAGCCGTAACCCCCGAACTTTTCGATGAGCAGGAAGAGTTTTTCGGCCACCTGAGGATCGACCCCGTTCTCTTTGGCACCGTTGATGAACCGTGCCTGGTGTTTCGCCAGCACCTCCGGTTTTTTCTTTCCCACCGCCTTTCTGAGTTCGTCGGCCTCGGCCATGCTGTATCCGGACAGGGTTCGGGCGATTTTCATGACCTGTTCCTGGTAGAGGATCACCCCGTAGGTCTCCTTGAGAATCGGCTCGAGCTGGGGAAGGAAATACTTGATCCTGGCCTTCCCGTGCTTCCCGCCGATGAAATCCTCCACCATGTTGCTGCCGAGGGGGCCGGGCCTATAAAGGGCCACGAGCGCGATCATGTCTTCGAAAACTTCCGGCTTGAGCCTCCTCAGCAGCTCTTTCATCCCGGAGCTTTCCAGCTGGAACACACCGGTCGTTCTGCCCTCGCTGCAAAGCTGATAAGAGGCCTCGTAATCGAGGGGGATCTTGTCGATATTGACCCGATCTCCTGTCGTCCCCTCAATCAGGCTGACGGCCTGTTTGATCACGGTCAGGGTTTTCAGCCCGAGGAAATCAAATTTGATGAGCCCCAGCTGTTCGATTCGGTCCATGGTGAACTGCGTCATGACCTCGTCTTTCGACCCCTTAAAAAGCGGGAGGTAGTCCACAAGGGGCCTGTCCGCGATGACCACGCCGCAGGCATGGGTTGAGGCGTGCCGTGTCAAGCCTTCCAGCGCCCGGGAGAGCTTCAGCAGCTTTTTGGTCGGCCCCTCGACTTTCTCCAGCCGTTTCAGTTCGGGCTCTTCTTCGATGGCCCTTTCCAGACTCACGCCGGGGCCTTCCGGTACGAGTTTTGCGATGCGGTCCACTTCCCCTAAAGGGATATTCAGGCTGCGGCCCACGTCCCGGATCACCCCTCGCGCCTTCATGGTCCCGAAGGTGATGATCTGACCGACATTTTCGTGCCCGTATTTCTCCGCCACGTAGCGGATCACCTCATCCCTTCCGTTGATGCAAAAATCGATGTCGATATCGGGCATGCTGATGCGCTGGGGGTTCAGAAATCTCTCGAACAGGAGGCCGTACTTGATGGGGTCGATGTTGGTAATCCTCAGACAGTAGGCCGCAAGAGATCCTGCAGCCGACCCGCGTCCCGGACCGACGGGGATGTCCCGACGCCGGGCGTGTTCTATGAAGTCGGCCACGATCAAAAAGTAGCCGGCAAATCCCATCTTCTGGATCGTCCGGAGCTCAAAAGCCAGCCGTTCCCGATACTCACGGATCATCTCTTCGGAAAGGGGGCCTTCCTCCCCGAGCTCGGAGAGTCTCCCCTCCAGACCTCTTTCCGCGGCTTCGCTCAGGAGTTGATCCAGACTCTTGTCCCCGGGTACCTGGAAGACGGGATACTTGTATCGACCGAATTCCATTTCGTAATTGCAGAGACGAGCCACCTGAGCCGTGTTCTCGATGGCATCTTCAAAACCCGGCAGAGCCCTCTCCATCTCCGCGCGGCTCTTGAAGTAGAACTCATCCACGGAGAATTTCAGCCGCTTGGTGTCCTCTATGGTCTTCCCGGTTTGTATGCACAAGAGCGCGTCGTGGGCTTCCGCGTCTTCCCGGTTCAGGTAGTGACAGTCGTTCGTGGCCACCAGGGGGATGGAAAGGTCTCGCGAAATCTCCCTCAAGACCTTGTTGATCTTGGCCTGCTCGGGCAGCGTGTTGGCCTGGACTTCCAGATAAAATCGGCCGGCATCAAAAATGGAGGCC
>JARRRH010000574.1:0-2505 GCA_037380925.1 Deltaproteobacteria bacterium
GTTTTGAGCGCCCATTTATGGGCGTCTTTTTTATTTAGGAAAGGAGACACCCTCATGAAAAGACGATTCACGATACCCATCCTGGCATCCGCGCTCGCATTGAGCCTCGCCCTGATGGTCCCGGCGTGGGCCGAAGGCAAGGCTCAATCCGAAGGGAACGTGGCGGTCGTTAACGGCAGCGTCATCAGTCAGGCGGAATTCGAACGGGAACTGGGCGTGGTGGAACAGCGCCTTTCGAGCATGGGAAGACCTGTCGATGACTCTCAGATGGCGGATCTCAAAAAGAGAGTGCTCGACAACATGATCAACAGGGAGCTGCTCTATCAGGAAAGCAAGAAGGAAGGGATTAAGGTGCCCGAGGCCAAGGTAAGTGAGCAATTCGAGACGCTGAAGAAACGATTTTCCAGTGAAGAGGAACTGAAAAGGGTATTGAAGGAGAGGGATCTTACTGAGGCGGACATCAGAGCCCAGATAGAGCGAGGCCTGGCTATCCAAGAACTGGTGGACAACAAGTTTGAGGGGAAGGTCAAAATTTCTGATCAGGAAACCAAGGCCTATTATGACAGCCATCAGGAGATGTTTAAGCAACCCGAGCAGGTGAGGGCCAGCCATATTCTGATCAAAACGGCGTCCGGTGAGGACAAGGCGAAAAAGGCCGAGGCACGTAAGAAAATAGAGGAGATCCAGAAAAAAGTGAAAAAGGGGGATGATTTTTCGGAGCTGGCGAAGAAATACTCCGAGGGTCCCAGTAAGGATAAGGGTGGAGACCTGGGATACTTCGGGAGGGGTCAAATGGTGAAACCCTTCGAGGATGCCGCCTTCGGTTTGAAAGAGGGTGAGGTCAGCGGTATCGTAGAGTCTCCTTTCGGCTATCATCTGATCAAAAAGACCGGAGAGAAACCCGCCAGCACGGTCCCTTACGACGAAGTCAAGGGAAAGCTTCAAGATTACCTCAAACAAGAAAAGGTGCAAAAAGAAGTGGCCCAATATGTGGAAGAGCTCAGAAAGAAAGGGAACGTGGAGGTCCTGATGAAGAAGGCTTCATAAACGTTCCAAGCTCTACAGATCCTTATCAAAAAGAGAATGCCGATGTTTCGAAGAGGGAACCCCGCCGCGGGTTCCCTCTCGTTTTTGTGCCCCCTTTCGGAACCCCTCGTCAGGGAGACGAGGGTCTTCGGTACAGGGGCGAGGAAGGTCTAGTTTTTTATTGTCAATTCCCCGATTTTGGGCTTTAATGGGGGCGGCTTACGGGATTGGCCCCAGGAAAACTCCAGATAAATTCAAGCAGTTGAGTAGCCTGAAACTCGATCCGAGAGATCCTGCAAGGTCAGGCCATCTTTCATTTTGAAGCCTATCAGTTCCATGAACTGCCTGCTCGTTAACCGGAAAACCGATGCGAAGAGGAAGTTTGCCAAATGGATGTTTCTGTGTCTCGACGGCGGGCGGGGGTGCCGGCCACACCCGAAAGGGAACCTTGAGGAGAGAGTTTTGCCTGGATTGAGACGGACAGCATGCTTCCTTTTTGTCTGCCTCGCGCTGACGCCTCTCGGGGCATGCTCGAAGGAAGAGCCGCCGGAGGCCCGAAAACCGGCTAGAATTGTCGTGCCTATCAGGCAGGCCTACCGTCCGGATAAGCCGGTTCCGGCGGCCCAGGAAAAAGCGCCGGAGACAACCGTTAAGGAATCCGACGTGGAAGGGCTAACCCCAGAAAGTCAAAACCCTGAGGCGGTGGCCTTGTATGAAGAACCAGAGAACTCGCGAGAGGCCGAAGGGGGCCACTACACCGTTGGAGAGGGCGAGTCTCTCTGGGAGATCGCCGGCAGGGAGGAGGTGTATGGGGACTCCCTGAAATGGCCCAGCCTCCTCCGCCACAATATGCGCCCTTTGAGCGAAATCCAGACCACCGCCGATGTCATGAAGAAAGCGCTTCCTGCGGGTCTCGATCTGGAGTTTGTTCCCTCTCAAGAAGCGGCAGACAGGGTGAAGGGAATGGATCGGGCCCTCTGGGCGGTCAACGTTCTCTCCTCCCAGAAGCAAGAAAAGATTGTCCCGCCGAGCATCGGCTTGATCCGGAGCGGATACGACGCGTACATCACCAAAGCTGATGTAAAGGGCGAGGAATGGATGAGGCTCCGTGTCGGTTTCTTCAGGAGCCGTGCTGCGGCGGAAGAAGAGAGAGAAAAGATCCTTACCCTCCTCGGCCGTACCCATGCCTGGGTCGTCAAAATCAACCAAAAGGAACTGGAGGAATACGGTGGTTACTGAAGAGAAGGAAGAGATCGTTCTCAGCTCTCAACATATGGAGGAAGAGGGCCTCACGGAATGGGCCGCGGCATTTAAGTTGGGAACGGCTGGGTACCGGGACCAACTGGACCCCGATGACATAGATAACCCGACAGTGGCCTTCAACCGCACTAAAGTGGCCGTTATCGCGGAGGCGAAGGCCCGGGTTTACGACCGGCTTTGCCGGGACAAGGAGGGAAAGATCGAAAGACATGTGGGGGG